>CAYXPO010000005.1:0-25512 GCA_964466925.1 uncultured Nitrospirales bacterium | reverse complement strand
ACATCGAGCGCACCAGCCCGCCGTGCTTTTGGAGCGCGGATACGACATAGGAATCCAGGTCCACGTCCGGATGCAGGATCACGTAAACGGCGGCGACGGTTACTTGCCCCGATCCTTTTTCCGTGGAATCGTCGAGCAGGGTTTGGTCCACGGAAAACACCGCATACTCGGGAAGGGTGTTCTTGGCCACCATGGGATGCAGCTTCCAATCCAGCGCAATATCAAAGGCGGCGGACACGCCCGCCGTCTTGGCGCCCCGCACCGCCGCAGGACCGGCGGACACCGAGGCGAAATAGGCATTGGAACCGAGGTAATTGAGCAAGCGGATGCCCGCACTGTCCAATTGCGCCCGGGCTTGCGCGTTCATGGGAGCATTGAATTGCACCACCATGTGCCGGTCCGGCCCGCTTTGCGCGGACAATGTCACCGCCGGATCATACGAGGCCTTTACCGCCATGCCGCCAGGGGTTTTCCATTGAATCGAGGCGGGGCCCATATCCGCGCCCCCCATCCAGCAAATCAGCAAAAGAACCGAAACCACCATTCCCGCCTTGCGCATAAAAAAACCTCCATTATGCTGTGTGAACCGTGTTTTAGCGGATCAGCCCTGTGCGGATACGCGCGCCGGTGCATTTTGTCTGTTCACCTGAGGAATATGCCGGCATCATGACTCCAACTCGCCTCAACAGTAATGCATAGTATGACCTATGTAGACTAAAAAGATCACCCTTTTTTTTATTCAAACTATTCCATGCCCCCGTCCGGCAGGGACGAACAGGGCTTTTCATGCAAGTCCTCCGCAGCCCTTGGCGGCGATTTGCAATAGCATCCACGGCCAAGACCGGGGACGGTCTTGACCGTGCCACGGAAGAGAAGAAGGAGTATTGGGCATACATCCATACATTCCTGTGAGGCACGATCACTCCAGCACAGCCGGATTGGCCGTGTGTGCTCTTCGCGGGAATCGAGACAAATTGCAGCCTCATGCCCTGTTACTCCACAAAACCGGCTGCGGGGGAGGAATGATTTATTCAAGCATTACGGGGCGGCAAGGGCCGGGGCCACGTCTTCCGGCAGAATCACTTCCGGGGCGGCGGGCGTTTCCACCTTCACCCACGCCTTGTCCACGTCCAATTTCGGATTGCGCCAAAGCAGGTCCTGGGTGATTTCCTGGGCGTAAATGGGGCTGGTCATGGCGCACACGTCCACATCGCCAAGGCCCGTTTTTGTTGAAGGCGATATCACCCGCACCCGGTACGCCGCATAGTGATCGGGATGCCGTGTAAATTGAACCATCACCGAATCTTTGACAATCGGCACCGTGCGAATGGGGTGCCCATTTTCCAACACTTGCAGCTTCTTGCCTTTGGCATTTTTCACCGCCGCCAAAAACTTCGTGTCCACCCCCAGCGGAATGATCCCCCCCACGCCCACGTCTATTTTCCCGTCGCCCAGCACATCCGCGCTGAAATGAATAATGGGGCCGTGGATATCCCGTGTGACAAAGGTCCGGCCCAAACGCAGGCCTTCCAAGATACCGGGAACGGATTTTTCCCGGGCAAACACATAGGTGACGGGCTTTCCCAAGGGCACTTTGGGGCTTGCGGAGTTGCTGCTTCCGATTGCGCAGGCCATCAATCCATGCTGCAACTCGAGGTCCCAGAAAAAGGCCGCCTGGGCGTTGGCCGAGACCTGCGCCAATTCAGAACGCGCCGCAGCCTGGGCCACCGGAAAAGCCAGTTTGCCCTCTTTCCGGAGTTTCACATCGTCCCCGAGTTGGTCCAGCAGGAGGGGCGGCATACGGCTCCAGTCCCGTTGCCACACCTCCACGCCATTGGCATATCCCAGTTCCCACTGCCAAGGCTGCGTGGGCATGCACGGGTGCGCAATAATAAAAATCCCCCCCTGGGATTGCACGCGGATGCATTCGGTTTGCGCGGCGGCAAGGCCGGCGGGGGTGGCGGCGGGCGTTTCCAGTTCGGTCCGGGGGCCATATATCAAGGCATAGCCTTTTTCCGGCAGCCCCCATTCCAGGGCGGGAATCAAAACAATCTCTTTGGAATGATATTCCGGATCATACACCGAGCCGAGGGTATTGCGGTCCGTGATGGCGAGGAAATCCAAGCCGGCCCGCTTGGCGCGTTGGATAAGTCGGCCCACCCGCTCGGTCCCTTCGCCATACCGGGAATGCGCGCGCAGTTCACCCCGGTACCACCCCGCTTCCGTGCGCAAAGGCGCGGGATCATAGGGCAGCCGCTTCCGTCCGGGGATGTCCACGGGGTCTTGCGGGTCCGTCCCGCTGGCGAGTTCGGTGCGATCCAGGGCAAAATCCACATCGCTGTCAAAATCCCTCAGACTCAATGAACCACTGCTCCCCTCCAGCAGATTAACCAGCAGATGGGTGGTTTGATCCTTTCGCACCGTGATGTCCTGAATATCCGCCAGCACCAACACATCCTGGTCATACACCTGGGTGTAAGCCCGGTAGGCGGCGGCGCGCACGCGGGTTTCCAGGCGGCCGTCCGGTGCTTCCAGTCGGACGGGGGCATACCCTTCCACGTCCAAAAGATCAATCCGGGCGGGTAATGGCTTCCCCAGCACATTGGTGATATCCACCGACAAAATCCCTTCGGGGCCCTGCGGGGCGGGCGCAGGTTGTTCCGCGGGGGCCGCCGGCGTTCCGGAGGCCACCGTTCCCGTTTCCGACAGGGTGGCCGCGCAGCCTGCTAGGATTCCTAGCGTTAAAAGAATTCCTACATGCCTCATACCCATATCTCCGGGAGCTATCCTAAATTTTGCACTTGCTATTGACCAAGTGTATATAGTATTATCACTCTCCAGGCAGGCCATTTGGGAGGCGCTGCCGGGCTTTTAGCGCGGTTGAGAACAAGCGGGCGCGGGTCGCGTTGGGGTTGTCGGGCGTTTGTTCAAATTAAAAGCTTTGTTAGTGTATAGGTGATGTGGGGACAAAGGCAAGTCAGTGCAACTGAATAGGAGATGCTGCGATGTTATCAAGTATTGACATCCACAGTAGTGTGGCCGTGTATGTGCAAATTGAGAATCACGTTCAATTTGCCATCGCCTCCGGCCGATTGAACGCCGGCGATCAACTGCCATCCGTGCGCGAATTGTCGGAACGGCTCGAAGTCAACCCGAACACGGTGGCCAAAGCCTACCGCGATTTGGAAGTGATGGGCCTGCTGTACACCCGCCGCGGGATGGGCGTGTTCGTCAACCGGGGCATTGAAGCCAAATGCCGCGAGGAATGCCGCCGCCGAATCATCGGCCGCCTGCATGAAGTGGTCATGGAAGCCAAAGCGGCCGGGCTGGAAGCGGACGATATCAGCGAAATCGTCGCCAAGAGCCAGACCTTCGAGGGCAGCCCCTACGGCCAGACACCGGCCTCCCTGCTGGCCCTTGCCAAGAAACGCCGCTAATTCCCCACGGATATAGCATTTATCGCCGCCCCATCCGCACGCACGGTGTGCCACGGATGGGGCGGTGCCTTTTTTCTCACTTCCGGCGGCTCTTTTTTCACAAAAACACCCCGAACTGCGGATAATGATCGGGAAAACTCTTGACATTTTATTCGATATGCTCTATACTGCTTTTGAAAACTTGGGTAGTTTTTGGTTGTCGTCATACTGTAACCAGGGCATTCATTCCCAATGAACAGACCCGTGAACGTGGTCGGCGGGAGGTGGAATGAGCAAGAGCAGCGGGGTTAAATCAAGTCAACGAACGGCGGGTGAAAACAATGAAGCCCTGAGCCGATTAAGCCATGGCGCCAAAGTGAAACGGGGACAACTCACTTCGGTGCAGCAAGGCCGCTACGGCACGGGACCCGCTCCGTATGGCTACCGCCGGGGCAACGAAGGGGAGAAACCGCTCATTGTGGATGATCGCGAAGCGGAAGTGGTGCGGATAATTTTCCGGGAGTATTTGAATACCCGCAGCACCGGGAAAGTTGTCAACTATCTTCATTCCAAAAGTATTTTCACCCGCAAAGGCAATAAATGGTCTCGTCAGGCCATAGCGATCATTCTATCCAACCGCACTTACCGCGGGCGCGTGAGTTACGGGGATGTGGAAACCGAAGGGCTCCACGAATCCGTAATCGAGCCCGCCCTTTTCTACAAGGCCAATGCGCTCAAAGAACGCAAACGCAGGCGCACCCGTGCGTCCTCCGGGGGGTCCGGAGGAACCGGCGCTTCGCCCAAAGGCCGCGGCGATAAGCGCTCCAGGGCCGCCTGAACCGCTTTCATCGGCGGGAACACATCCGGGGTCCGATGCCATGCTCGACAAAACCACAAGCGCGCTGTTGGTGGTGGATATTCAAGACAAACTGATGCCGCGCAATCCGGAACGCGTGGATGTCTTTCTCAAACGCGTCATCAAACTCATCCGGTGCGTCCGTGCCTTGCATATCCCCATTCTCGTTACCGAGCAAAATCCGGGAAAGCTGGGCGGCACCACGGATGTGGTGGCCGCCGTGCTGGAAGACGTCCCGCGCCACGCCAAGATGGAATTCGGCTGCCTGGACAACGCGTCCTTCAAGGCCGCATTGCGCGGAGCGGGCCGCCAACAACTGCTGGTGACGGGGATGGAAGGGCACATCTGCGTGATGCAGACCGTGCTGCGCGCGCTGGAAGAAGGGTACGAAACCTATGTGGTGACCGATGGCGTGCTGTCGCGGGACGACGAGGAATGCCGCGCGGGCCTTGCCCGCATGGAGCGGGCGGGCGCCGTTCTGGCAACGTCCGAGATGGTGATCTTTGAATTGCTCAAGGGGGCGGGAACGGACGACTTCCGCCGCCTGCTGCCCTTGCTCAAAGAATAACCCGTTCTCAATAGCTGTAGGGGCCCACCTTCACCTTGCCGCGGAATATCCAGTAAATCCAGGCGGTATACGCCAGCACCAAGGGAAGCCCCGCGCAAACAATGCCGAGCATGATGGCAAGGGTCTTGGGGCTGTTGGCGGCGTTCCAGATGGTGAGATGGGAGGCGGCGTCAAGGCTCGACAGCACAAGATTCGGAAACATGGCCGCCGAAAAACTCACCACCATCAGCGCCATGTTGGCGCCATTGCACAGAAATGCGGCCAACGGTTTTTCCCGGCGCGTGCACCTCCAGACGCCGTATATGGCCAGAATATTCACGGGGAAGACCAGCCAGGAAAGCACGGAGGCCCGGGCGTGCGGCAGCGCAATCACCGAATAGACCGCCGCCACCCCGTACAACAGCACAAAGAGCGTGAAGGCCCCGCGAATCCATCCTTCGGTTTGTTCCCGCAATTCACCCTCGGATTTCATTCGCAAATAGAGCGCCCCGTGCAGGGCGAACAACGCCGCCACCAGGAGCCCCGTCAACACGCTGTATACATTCAAAAAGTCGAAAAAGGTGCCTTGATACACCAAGTCCTTGATGGCAAGGCCGCGCAAGACGTTTCCCACGGCCACGCCGAACAAAACGGCGGCCACAAAACTGGACAGCGCAAAGAAAAAATCCCACAGGCTCCGCCAGAGGCCGGCATCCACTTTATTGCGGAACTCGAGGGCGGCCGCCCGCAAAATCAAGGCGCACAACAGCAGCATGAAGGCGGTGTAGAACGTGGAGAACACGGTGGCGTACGCCACGCGGAACGCCGCGAACAAGGCGCCGCCGAACGTAATCAGCCATACTTCATTGCCATCCCAGACCGGGCCAATCGCGTTCATGATGATCCGCCGGTGCTCCTTGCGGGAAAACAGGTGAAGAATGCCCGCGCCCAGATCAAAGCCGTCCAAGAAGGCATACGCCGCCATCAATACGCCCAGCAATATGAACCATACAACATTCAGGTCCATGTCAGTCGCCCTCCGCATGGTTCGCCGCCAAAGTCATTTCGGGGCCTTTATGAACTTTTGCCAATACGATGAATACATAAAGCAGAAACAGGATGGAATACAGGCTTGTGAACATGAGGGTGGAACCCAGCACCTGACCGGCCGAGACACTCTCGGACAGCGCGTCCTTTGTGCGCAGCATGTCTTGCACAATCCACGGCTGACGCCCCACTTCCGCCGCGACCCAGCCCATCTCATTGGCCAAGTACGGCAGGGGGAAGGCCAGCACAAACAACCACAGCAGCCACCGCGTTTCAAAAAGCTTCTTCCGCCACCAGAAGAAGAGGCCCAGGGCCGTCAGGGCTATCATGGCCGAGCCCAGCGCGATCATCCCGTGAAAGGAAAAGAAGGACGGGACCACCGGCGGCCAGTCTTCCTTGGGAAATTGATCCAGAGCCGTGACGGGTTTGGTGAAGCTGTTGTACGCCAACAGGCTAAGCCCGCCGGGTATGCCAAGGCCATAGAGGACTTTTTCCTGAGCAACATCGGGATACCCCATTACATAGAGGGGAGTGCCGCCTTCCGAGGTTTTGAAATGGCCTTCAAAGGCGGCCAATTTCGCCGGTTGCGTGGTGGCCAGCAATTGACCTTGACGGTGCCCGGCGCCCCCCGTGGTGATGACGGCAAGGAAACCCACCACCAAGGCAATGCGGAAACAGCGTTTCGCAAAATCTTCATGGCGTTTGCGCAGCAGGTACCACGCCGACACGCTCATGACCACAAAGCACGCCGTGACGAGCGCCGCCGTCACCACATGCGCCAGACGCGGCAGGGCGGACGGATTGAAGAACATTTCCCAGAAACTGGTGATTTGCGCGTGCCGCGCAAGGCCTTCTCCGACAATCTGGTACCCGGCGGGGGTTTGCTGCCAGGAATTGGCCACCACAATCCATACGGAGGACAAGGTGGCGCCCACGGCCACCATCAGTGTGGCGAAAAAATGCATGCCCCGGCCCACCCGGTCCCAGCCAAACACCAGCACGGCCAGGAAGGTGGATTCGAGGAAAAAGGAGAGAAGGGCTTCGGCGGCCAGGGGCGAGCCGAAAATGTCGCCCACGAACCGCGAATACGCGGCCCAGTTCGTGCCGAACTCGAATTCCATCACGATGCCCGTGGTAACGCCCATGGCAAAGGTGGCGGCGAAAATCCGGGTCCAGAATTTCGCCATTTGATCGTACACCTCAAGGCCGGTGCGCAGATGCTGCGCCTTCATAATCACCAGCAGCCACGCCAATCCGATGGAGAAGGGCGGATAGAGGTAATGAAAGGACGCCGTCAGCGCGAATTGCAGGCGGGCCAGGAATTCAACATCCCATTGCATAGAAAAATCTCCAGTCTGCACCAAGCGTAAAATAACGATTCATCATTCAAACCAACGGTTATGGCGTTCAACGCTCCGTTCGGTTTCCCGGTGGGGAAAACACCGCGGAGCCCGGGTTTATTTCAATCCACATGAAAAACTTCTTCCATGTCCGCCCACCATTCCCCCGCCGCCCGCGTGGGCAAGGGCTCCTGGCAGGGCTTGCAGACCGCCCACCACCGCTGGGTTTCCTCGTCCAGGGCCATGTTTTCCATGTCGCGATTGAAATCCGCGCCGTGGTATTCAAAATAACTGAATAACAGGCCGTCTTTGTAATATATGGAGTAATTGCGGATGTTGCATTCCTTGATTTTGGCCAGCACCCCCGGCCACACCGCCGCATGCAACCGCTTGTATTCCGCCAGCTTTTCCGGCTTCACACCAATGACCGAACCATATCGTTTCATGCCAAAACCTCCCAGCGGATTATTTTATCCAAGTTGAAGGGGGTAATTCCCGAATTCCCGCAAGGTTTCTAGCGCCAGGGCGTAACTTTCCGGGGTCACCCCGCCGCTCACCGAGTGATCCGACTGGAAAATCCAGCCGCCGCCTCGGGCGGCCCGGAGTTTATACCGCACTTCACGCTGAATGGCCTCCGGATCACCCGACTCCAGCACGCGCACGTCAATATTGCCGCAAAAGGCCAGTTTTCCGGCATAGCGTTCTTTCAGCTTCACCACGTCCAGCCCGGCCTTGGCTTCCAGCGGGTTGTAGGCGTCCAGCCCCATGTCCACGAAATCCTCAAAAATATCCGTGGCGTTGCCGCAGCCATGGTAAATCACCATCAGTCCGTGCCGGTGAAACAAATCTATTAACGCCTTTACGTGTGGTTTGAACAACTCGCGCCAGCGCGCCGCGCCAAACAACATCCCGTTCACATACGCCACGTCGCCCCAGAGGTACATCCCGCACAGCCGGCCCTTGCCCGCGTCAATCTGCGCTTGGGCATGCCGCAGCATGAAGTCGCCAATGCGGTCAATAAAGGCGGCCAGCGCTTCATGGTCCGTGGCCATCCAATACAAGGCATTCTCGGAACCGATGCACCGCCAGAGATACTCGAACGGTTCGCACACCGAGCCGAACACGGCGAAATCGTCCGCATACCCCTTTACCCGTTCCTCCCACGCGGGAATGTTTCGCCCGAGCGCATCGCCCACCCCATTCAACTGGTCATCGCCCGCCCCATAGAACCGCCGGGAATCCGCCGGATCATCAAAGATAAATTCCGCCATCTGCTCCGGCCGGGTAATGGAAAAGGCCTCGAAATGCGGCATGGGCTTCTTGCCGGAACGGCGAATCGTGGCCCCAAACCCCGTTTTCACCACTATCTCATCCCCGTCCTCCCGCACGATCTCGAAAGGCTGAATGCGCGGGTCCATGTTCGGCGTAATCACCACATAGTCGAGATCGAAATAGCGGTACGGATCAAAATCAGTCCCCCATTTTGCCTTGCATTGCTCCAGGAACAGCGTCCAGTAAAATTCCCCCACGGGCACCCGGTCGCCCTCCTGATGCGCCAGCGTCCGCCGCATCCGCTCGATCTTTTTCCGCGCCACTGGCGGCTGTATTCCCATGGACACCTCCTAAACATCCCCAAAACGGATGTGTTGTCACAATTTTTGGAGTAGATTTTCCACTTGCAGGATTAGATTAGGCAAGTCTTCTTTCACCGTTTCCCATACAATCAACGGGTCAATATCATCGTATTGATGAATCATCATATTTCGCATTCCCATTATCGCACCCCACGGCAAACCGGGCCAAGCGGAGCGTTCTTCTTGCGGAATGCGCCGGACGGCTTCGCCCATTATTTCTATTCGCCGAATCACAGAATCCTGCAGCCGAATATCCTCAAGAAATTCTTCCTCGGAAACCGTTGAACAATACTGAATAGCGGGCTTTGCTGAATCCACAATATCCGATAGATGTTGTTTAAGCCGCGGCATAGAGCACCTTGGCGGAAGACAGGATTTCATCGCGGCGAATGGAATTCCGGCTTCTTTCTATGCCCCGGCGGCTTACCAAATGGACTTTTCGTCCAAATGCCAATTCAAGCTGCTCTCGCATTTCGTTGAATGCAACCAATCCCCATCGCGCCTCCGGCTTGAACGTTATTAGAACATCGACATCACTGTCCGGACGGACGGTTCCATGTACAATCGATCCAAACAGTGCAAACTCATGTATTTTCCACTGTGTACAAAAATCATACAGCCATTTTTCAGGCACGTCTTTTGGATGGTTAATCATGGCTCAACCTTTATATTTGCATCCAACATACTAACATGCATCGTAATGCGCCGCAACGGCTTCCGTATCCGGCCTTTGCTCACTTTATAATTATACCTGCGCCTTCACGGTTTTTTCGCCCGGTGGAGGTGGGTGCTGCGGCCGAAGAGGGCGGCGGCGGATTCCATGAGGGTTTCGCTGAGGGTGGGGTGCGGGTGAATGGTGAGGTCCAGGTCGCTCGCGAGCGCACCCATCTCGACGGCGAGCGCGCCTTCGGCGATAAGCTCGCTGGCGCCCGGCCCCGCCAGTCCAACGCCAAGCACCTGATGGGTGCCGGCGTCGCAGATGATCTTGGTCAGGCCTTCGGCGCGGTGCAGGGTGGCCGCGCGCCCGGAGGCCGCCCAAGGGAACCGCGCCACGGTGATGTCGCGCCCGGATTTTTTCGCGGCGTCTTCCGTAAGCCCGCACCAGGCAATCTCCGGGTCCGTAAAGACCGCCGCCGGGATGGCCTGTGGCTCGAAGGCCACCTTTTCCCCGGCGATCACCTGAGCGGCCACCCGCCCTTCGTGCGTGGCCTTGTGCGCAAGCAGGGCTCCGCCCGCCACATCCCCGATGGCAAAGATACTGGGTTCCGCCGTGCGGCGCTGGGCGTCCACAAGAATATAGCCATTTTTGTCCGTGAGAATTTTTGTGTTTTTCAATCCCAAACCACTGGAATTGGGTTTTCGTCCCACGCTTACCAGCACCTTGTCGAACAGTTGCGTGGCCTTGGAAACGTTCGGGCCTTCAAACGTGACTTTAATGCCGGATTTTTGAAGTTTCATTTCCAGCACTTTGGCGCTGAGGTGGATATCCACGAACAGCGTGGACAACCGTTTGGCCAGCGGCTTGACCAACTCGCGGTCCACCCCCGGAAGCACTCCGTCCATCATTTCCACCACGGTTACTTTCGCGCCCAGCGAGGCATACACCGTGCCCAGTTCCAGGCCGATATAACCGCCGCCAATCACCAGCAGCGTCTTGGGAATATCCGTGAGTTGGAGCGCGTCCGTGGAATTCATGATGCGCGGCGAATCAATCAACGGTCCGAACAACACCGGCCGCGATCCCGGGGCAAGAATGATGTATTCACAGTGCAGTGTTTGCTCGGAACCATCGTTCTGGAATATGGCCAGGGAATGGGCGTCCTGCAACGTGGCCCGCCCCTGGATATACCGGATTTTCCGGGCGGCGCAGAGCTGCCCCAGTCCGCCGGTAAGCTGGCGCACCACCTGCTGCGTGCTTTCCCGGACCCGCGCCAAATCAATGCGCGGCTCCCCAAACCGCACGCCATACTGTTCCGCGTCTCGCGCATCATTGATCAGCTTCGCCACATGCAGCAATGCCTTGGACGGTATGCATCCCCGGTACAAACACGTCCCCCCGGGATTTGGTTCCACGTCAATCAGGGCAACCTGCACTCCCAGGTCCGCCGCCATAAAGGCCGCCGCGTATCCACCGGGGCCGCCGCCCACCACCGCTAACTGTGTTTTTTGCATGTCAGACATGATGCGTTCCTTTTTTTGGGATCCGGGATCCGGGATCCGGGAACCGGGATCCAGACGGGGCTGATTCAAGAGAATGGATGAGTCTGTTCAACATTTGTCCCACTTCTTGTGCCAACTTCCAGACTTCCATTCCTTGGCTGCGCTGGATAAATTTAAGCCGGACGGCAATCGTGAGCAGTGTTTCCAATTCTGTTAAAGAGCCTCGGGCAATACACAGATGATGAATATAATCGCCCCGGTATTTTCTTCCGTACCCTTCTGCGATGTTAGAAGGAATAGATACCGCAGCACGTTGAAACTGGCTCGATAACCCATATTTCTCTTCCGCCGGGAAATCCTTTGTCAATTCATATGCTTCAATAACAAGGTCCATGGACTTCTTCCATACATCCAACTCACGGTACGTTTTCAAGGCCATAATGCATACCCCTCAATATGTTTTTTCCAAAGCACCTGCATCCGTTAAAGATATTCCCGTTTTAGCAAAATTCAAATGGCTTGTCTTGTTTCTTGTGGCCGGACCCCGGACCCCGGACCCCGCTTCTTCTCACTCCTCCATCCACAGCACCCAGGGTTTTTCCAATGCTTCAGCGACATAGCGGGCGAATCGCGCCGCATCCGCCCCGTCTATAACGCGATGATCGTAAGAAAGACTGAGGGGCAGCATGAGGCGGGGGACGAGGACGCCATCGCGGTATACCGGCTCCAATGCGGAACGCGACATACCCAGCAGCGCCACTTCGGGGGCATTGATCACCGGCGTGAACCCGATCCCGCCCAAACCGCCCAGATTGGACACCGTGAACGTGCCGCCCTGCATGTCGTCCAACGCCAGTTTGCGCGCACGCGCCTTTTCCGCGAGTTGCGGCAACTCGATGGCCAAGTCTTTAATGCTTTTGTTTTCGACATGGCGCACCACGGGCACCAGCAGCCCGTTGGGTGTGTCCACGGCCACGCCAAGGTTGTAGTATTTCTTGAGGATCAAGTGCTGCCGTTCCATGTCCACGGTGGCGTTGAATTTCGGAAATTTTTGGAATGCGGCCACCAGCACCTTTAACACAAAACAAATCAGCGTGAGCCGCCCGCCCTGGGCTTCGATTGATTTGGCGAATTTCTTCCGGACCTCTTCCAGCTCCGTCACGTCCGCCTTCTCAAAATGGGTGACATGCGGGATGGTGGTCCATGCCAAGGTCATGTGTTCGGCGGTTTTCCGGCGCACCATGTTCATCGGTTCAATCGCAATCGGACCATGCGAATCCTGCCCCGTTTCCAAGACCGGTGCGGCGGGCGCGGATGCGGGTATGGACGCAACGGGGGTGGAGGGTGGTTGGTTTTGCGCATACGCCATCACATCCTGCGCGGTAACACGTCCGGTGGGATCCGCGATGGGCACCTGCGCCAAATCCACCTCCATGGAACGGGCCAACCGGCGCACCGACGGCGACGCCAGCACCGCGCCGGCGGCGGGACGCGCCACGGTGACGGCAGGCTTCGGCGCTGGCGGCGGGACGGGTGCTGACACGGGCTCGGTCTTCGGGGGCGGAGGCGGTGAAGAAACGGGTTCGGAAGTCTTGGGAACAGGCGCGGAAGCGCCCTCGGCGAGGACCAATATGACCGCGCCCGCTTTAACATTCTGGCCGGTGGCAACCCGCACTTCCAACACGGTGCCCGCCACAGTGCAGGGAATCTCCGCCACCGCCTTGTCGGTTTCCACTTCCAATACGATCTGGTTCGCGGATACCGTGTCGCCCGCATTCACCAGGATTTTGGAGATGGTGGCCGAACTGACATTCTCCCCCAGCTCCGGCAGCCTGAATTCAATAGACATAGGTTTACACTTTCGGTTGTTGCCCTTACTATAGCCTTAAACAGCATTTTCCGCCAGAATCATCCCTGTTCGGTTCCAATCAACGTTTTCCGATTTCCTGCAATACGCGCCGGCACACGTCCGGGCGGTTCGTTATAATGGCATCCACCCCCAGTTTGGCCATGCGCCGCATGTCAGCCTCCTCATCCACCGTCCACACCGCCACGGTCTTGCCCATGCGGTGAAATTGTTTCACCCGCTCCGCCGTCACGGCGTTTTGATTGACGTTGGCGCCTTTCGCCTTGATCAGCCGGTTGAACATCACGAAATTCTTCCAGTGTTGCGGGTGGTCCTTCTCTTCCAGGCACAGGTATTCCGTGCGAATCTCCGGCGCCTCGGTCAATGCCACAAGACAAATCACCGGCGAGAAGGATTGAATGACCACCTGGCGCTCCATCGTGTGCGCGCGCACCGTGGCAATCACCTTCCGGATCAGTTCCAGGTTCGGCGTTCCGCTCTCCTCGATCATGGCCATCAACTCATGCCGCAATTTCGCGCTCATCCGCCGGCGGTTCTGAACATGGGCGAACATGCGCCGGATCAGGTCTTCGTCTTCGATGGTTTTCTTGACCTCGATGTACACCCCGATTTTGTTCTTCGCCAAATCCAGCGCCTCGTCCAGCGTGGGCATCTGTTCTCCCTTGAATTTGGGGTTGTAACGCGCGCCGACATCCAGGGCGCGAAGCTCCGCAAAGGTCTTGTCCACCACATTGCCTGTGCCGTTCGTGGTTTCATCCAGCTCCATGTTGTGAACCACCATCACGTGGCCGTCCTTGCTCAAACGGCAATCCAATTCAAACCAATCCGCCTTCATCTCCATGGCCAGGCGGAACGACGCCAGGGTGTTCTCCGGGGCATAGGCAAAAGCCCCTCGATGGCCGATGACATCCACGCACCCCCGGGGCGCGCCCGGTTGAAACGAGGTCACACACCCCGCCAGCAACAAAGGGGCCGCCAGCGGCAAACACATTACGGAACGCATTACTTCATACTCCTTGATTTCCGGCCTTCCCCGGCGGGCGCCGAACGCGCCGCCCGGGCAAGGTACTGCTGATTGATTATGCGCACACGGCGGGCGCCTGCAAGCGTCACCGCGCCGTCTTTTGAAAACTTCGCCAAAACCCGGGACAGGGTTTCCGGGGTGGTCCCCAATACACTTGCCAAATGACGCTTGGTCATCTCCAAATCCACCACGTCCGAATGCTGCCGCTTCACCAAATGCTGCAAATAGGCCGCCAACCGGTGCGGGATTTCCTTGAGTGAAAGGTCCTCCACCAATTGCGCAAAACGGACCAGGCGGCGGGACGCGCTCGCCAGCAGCGTCAACGCCATTTCCGGGTATTCCCGGATCAGCGCCAGAAAGCCGTCTTTCGGGAAAAACAACACCCGGCCGGACTCGAACGCTTCCGCATTGGCCGGATACGGTTCGCCGGAAAAGACCGCCGCCTCGCCCACCGGCTGGCCGGGTCCGAAAATATGCAGGGTTTGCTCTTTCCCTCCCGCGGACGCCTTATATACGCGGATTTTCCCGGAGAGAATCACATAAAAGCCCTCCGCTTCATCGCCCTGCGAAAACAACATGGCATGACGGGCAAATTCCCGCGGCGCCGCAATACCCGTCAGCCTTTTTAACACCGGCCCGGGCAGTCCGGCGAACAAGGGGATGGACCGTAGGTCCGCCGCTGGAGGCTTCATGGCCGGCGTTCTCTTTTCTTGATGCAGATCAAGGTTTTTTCTCTTTTCTTCGGGCATAATAGCAGACCTTGGCGCGTTAGGTGAATTTAACCACCCAAGGGATGACTGGACAAATGAAGACCCTGAGAAAAATCATCGAGATTGACGAGGCCCTCTGCACCGGCTGCGGGGAATGCGTGCCTTCCTGCCATGAAGGCGCCATCAAGATCATTGACGGAAAAGCCCGGCTGGTATCCGACCGCTATTGCGACGGGTTGGGCGCGTGCCTGGGGCATTGCCCCACCGGCGCCTTGCAGGTGGTGGAACGGGAAGCGGATGACTTCGACGAGGAAGCGGTAAAAACACACTTGGCGGCCCAAGCCACTCCGGCGCCCCGGCAGGGCCACGCCTGTCCGTCGGCCCGTATGACGCAATTCGCCCCCCGTCCCGCGGCGGAACCCCCGTTGACGTCCCAAGCCTCCGAATTGACCCACTGGCCGGTGCAAATCCGGCTCGTGCCGCCGCATGCGCCCTTTCTCCAGGGCGCGGACCTGCTGGTGGCGGCGGACTGCGCGCCGATTGCGTATGCGAACTTCCACCGGGATTTTCTTCAGGGCAAAGCGGTGATGGTGGGGTGCCCGAAATTCGACAATGCCCAGGAATACATCCAGCGGTTCGCCGACATCTTTTTGCAGGCGGACATTAAAAGCGTGACCGTGGTGGTGATGCAAGTGCCGTGCTGCCAGGGCTTGCCGGTGATCGTGCAACGCGGCCTGGAAATGGCGGGCAGGCGAATTCCGGGCGAACTTGTTATACTGAGCCTGCAAGGCGATATCCTCGCAAGGAAACCTTTGGGCATTTAGACGGGAGCAAGCGCATGCGGCGCACGCAGGGCAGAGTATTGCTGTTGGTTGCGGTGCTGTCCGGGCTGGCCCCCGCACCGGCGGGCGGCCAGTCATGAACGCTTTTGATCGCGGCGCGGTCTATTACGAGGCGTTCGCGAACGCCGCGCAACGGTTGCAGCGCGAAGGGCCGTTTCTCTTGGAATACTTGCGCCACGCCCCGGGGAACCGCGTGCTGGACATGGCCTGCGGGACCGGACCCCATGCCCTGTTTTTCGCGGAACACGGCGCGGCGGTCACCGCCGTTGATTTCAGTGACTCCATGCTGGCCTATGCACGCCAACACCGGGCGCACGCCAACATCACCTATAAACAAGGGGACATCCGGGCCATTACCGGCGGCCCGTATGATCTTGCACTGTGCCTGGGCAATTCGCTCTGTCTTTTGACCACAAAGGATGAATTGAACGCCGCTTTCGGCGGCGTGTTTAAGGCGTTGTGCCCCGGCGGGATATTTATCACGCAAACCCTGAATTACCGCGCCCCCGCCGCCCAACAGCCCCGCCACCGCATCGAGCGCGTTGCCGTGGGCGGTGAAAACGTGGTGGCGGTGAAAAGCCTGGTTCCCGAAGCCCGTCACACGCTGCTCTCCTTGAATTATTTCGCACAAACCCCCGCGGGATACGAAACCGTTTCCGAGGCCGCCGTCCTCCGAAATTGGACGGAGGCGGAATTGCTGGATGCCGCAAAACGGGCCGGGTTTTCCTCCATGGGCCTGTTTGGCTCATACGCACGGAAACCGTTTGAACCTGATGTCTCATCGGACATCCTGTTGGTTTTATGCACGCGCGCGAAGTGAATGGGGAAACCAATATTTCCATCCCGTGGCGAATACATGACATGCCTTGACGCCGGAGTGAGGATTCTGGTCAAATGTCCCATGCGGAAATCCCACATCGCCGGGATGCCGCGTGCGCGCCGCGCCCAATCACAATCACGGAGAAAGGTTCCTGCATCAATGCGCCATACATCCCGCCCCACCCGCCGTCAATTCCTCCACACCGCCGCCGCCTCCACGGCGGTGGTTTCAGCACCGTTCATCCTGCCCGCCTGTGCCACGGGCAGCGGAGGCAAAGCGGCTCCGGGCGAGAGGATAACCCTGGGGGTCATCGGGTTCGGCCCGCGCTGCAAATATGTCCTCCCGCAACTGCTCAGCCAGCCGGACGTACAGTGCATTGCCATGGCGGATGTCGTGGGCAGCCGCCGCGAATCCGGAAAAGAACTGGTGGATAAACACAACGGCAACAGCGATTGTGTGGTGTACCGCGACTTCCGTGAACTGCTCGCGCGGAAAGACATAGATGCCGTCCTCATCGCCACGGGCGACCGCTGGCACGCCCCGGCCTCCATGCTGGCCGCGGAGGCGGGAAAAGACGTCTATAGCGAGAAACCCTGCGGGCTCACCATCGGCCTCTGCCAGGAACTGGCGGAAACGATGAAGCGCACGGGCCGCATCTTTCAAGCCGGGACACAGCGCCGCAGCGTGGCGAATTTTCAGCGCGCCATCGATCTGGTGCACACGGGAATGCTCGGCAAGATTCACACCCTCCACGCCAGTGTATACGTTCCGGAGATCAAAACGCAGTGGCTGCCGGGAGAGCCCACGCCCGAACCGGAGGTCGTGGATTGGAACCTGTGGCTGGGGCCCGCCCCGTGGCGGCTGTACAACAAAGAGTATGTCAAGGGCGGATGGCGGGGACACTACGATTTCGACTCCGGCGCGCGCCTGCTGGACTGGGGCGCGCACACCGTGGACCTTTGCCAGTGGGCGAATCAATCCGACGATACAATGCCCCTCACGTTCGCACCGGGCGAAAAGGAAATCACGGCCTTGTATGCCAACGGCGTCAAGCTGGTGATCCACTTCCTGGAAACCCCCTTTGAAACCCGTCCAGGATGGATTCAAGCCCTGGGCACGTGTCCCGTGCGGTTTGAAGGCGATGAAGGCTGGGTCGAAGTGGGTGACAGCGGCGGGCTGGAGGTGCGGCCCGATTCCCTCAAACAAAAATTGCCGCCCCTGCCCAAAGTGGAGGCGGGGATTGACGTCAAGGCCCATTCCCGAAACTTCCTGGATTGCATCAAATCACGCAAACCCGCCGCCGCCAACGAGCATGTGATGCGGCACTCGCACATCGCCTGCCACGCCGCCGCATTGTCCTGGATGCTCAATCGCACACTTGAACTGGACCCCGAAAAAGAAACCTTCCTTAACGACGAAGAAGCCAACCGTCTGCGCACCCGCCCCGCCCGCGATTGGGCGGCGTAACAATTAAAAAGCAATAACTAGGAATAGTAAAAAAGACTTGCTTTCGGGGGTGTTTTGAGGCAACATAGAACTGACAAGGGCATGAAACACCGGCGGATTGTGCATGCATACTTCGGGTCGTGGTTGTGGACATGAGGGTTTTCGGTTCGGCTATGCATGGGTTCGGCGGGAGGAGGGTCGTGGTTATGCGTCATCGTTGTTTCGCATGGATATGCTGCGGGTTGGCCATCACGGTGTTGTGGATTCTTCCGGGGTGTCCCCCGCCTCAAAAAGAAGCGCCGGCGGCGGCATTCACGGCCGCCCCGCTGAATGGCGTTGCCCCATTAACTGTGCAATTCACGGATCAGTCGGCGCCGGGGACTTCCGCCATTATTAGCTGGGTGTGGACGTTTGGGGACGGGCAAACGAGCACGGAGCAAAGTCCGGCGCACATCTATGCCAACCCCGGGACGTATACGGTGTCCCTGACGGTTACCTCGGCGGATGGCACGGATACGGAAGCCAAAGCCGCATATGTGACGGTAAGTGCGGCGGCGGGGCCCACGGCGGCGTTTTCAGGCACCCCGCGTAACGGGACCGCGCCGTTGACCGTTCAGTTCACCGACCAGTCCACGCCGGGAAGTTCCGCCATCACAAGCCGGATATGGAATTTCGGGGACGGAGGGGTGGACACCACCCAGAATCCGATCCACACCTATCTCACCGCGGGGAGTTTCACCGTGACCTTAACCGTGGTGACGGCTATCGGAAATGACACCGAAGTCAAGTCAAACTATATATCCGCGGCGGCACACCAGGAAGGGGAGCAAGAGGGTCAACTGGAAGGCGAAGGTCAACTGGAAGGCGAAGGCCAAGCGGAAGGTGAAGGCCAAGCGGAAGGTGAAGGCCAAGCGGAAGGTGAAGGCCAAGCGGAAGGCGAAGGTCAACTGGAAGGCGAAGGCCAAGCGGAAGGTGAAGGCCAAGCCGAGGGCGAAGGCGAACCTGGCAGGGAATGGACGTACATGGTCTATCTGGGGGGGGATAACAACCTGAGCGCATGTGCGGTGGATGACTTGACGGAAATGGCCCAAGCAGGCTCCAGCGCGAACGTGAGCATTGTGGTTCAGGCGGAATTCAGCAAGGGATATGGCGGCCCCGCCCAGGAAAGCGCCGCGTATGCGGGGGAAACCCGCCGGTTTCTTGTGCCTAAAACCAACACGGCGTTCCAACAGTTTCTCAGCAACGGAATTAACCTCGGAAACATCAATATGGGAACCCCCAATGCCGTCCGGGATTTCGTGACATGGGCCACCACCCAATACCCGGCGAGGAAATACTGTTTCACGTTCTGGGACCACGGCAGCGGCTGGAAAGCGCAAAATTTATTGCGCGGCGCGATTCAGGATGAAACCAGCGGCTCTTATATGAGTCTGCCGGACTTGGCAAAGGGCATCCGGGACGCCGGGGTTCATATGAACATCATTGATTTTGACGCCTGCCTGATGGCCATGTATGAAGTGGCCTATGAATTCACCGGCTTGTGCGATTTCATGGTGTTTTCGGAACAGACCGAACCCGGCGACGGCAACCCCTACGATACGATTCTGACGTCACTGACCGGCAATCCCGCCATGACCCCGCGCACCCTTGCCACAAACATTGTGACCCTGTTCCGGAATTCGTACACGGGGAATCCCAATGAAAAAACCACCAAATCGGCGGTGGACATGGCGGCCATTCCCGCGTTGCACACGGCGGTGCGCGATTTGGCGGGGAACATTGTGCTGGATGTGGCCTCGGCCGGGGCCGCGGTGAACTACGCGCAAACGAACGCCTTGAAGTTTGCGGTGCCGGAGAACTACGACCTGCATGATTTCTGCGCCAAATTGGCGGCCTTCACCCAAAACAACGCCCTGAAGACCAGCGCGCAGGCCGTGGGGAACGCGGTGCTGGCCGCCGTGATTGCCGCCCAGCACACGGGCGACACGCTGGCGGCGGAGAAAGGGCTGGCCATTTATTCCCCCCGGCAGAATTCCGTGTCGCAAGACGGTTCCACGAATGACTTTCAACAATACGCCCGGCTCAAGTGCAACCAGGAAAAAACGCCCGCCTCCTGGATGGCGGCGATAAACGCCCTGGTGGGCGGCACGGGCTCGCAGGTGCTGGTGGCCGGCGGTTTTGCCTTGTGGGCGGAATGGGACACCGATGCCGACGTAGACCTTTACGTGGTGGAGCCGGGGAATAATTTGTATGCGCCGTATGCGGGGGTCACCACGCCGAACGGTTTCTTCTCGGGCGATTCCGCGAACACGGGATACTCTTTCGAGTACTACGCCGCCGCCGACCAAATTGAACCGGGGGAATACTATTTCCTCCTGAATTTGGCGGACGACGGGTGGTGGGGGTATGCCAATGTAACCCTCGCGTATATCGATCCGGAAAATGGCGTGAATGAATGGACCCTGTTGACGAATCAGCCGGTGCAACTGGACCTCAGTTACCCCTATGAAGGGGATTTTTCGGATATTTCCGCCTTTTCCGATCTCAATTACTTCTCCGATTGGCTGTATGTGGGCTATTTTGACCGCACATCAGGGGGAAACAGTGTGCGGGAACCCGCCCCCCTGCCAAAACGCATCAAGAAAAAAATACTGCCTCCCCTTGTGCTTCAGGGTACGCGATAACAAATACAACACGCGACAGCGGCGGACGGACGGTCTGCATGAGGAGCACGCGTATGGTGCCACAATTCCGGCAAATTTGTCTGGTGAGCGTGGTGGTCCTCCTTGAGGGGCTGAGTTTGGCGGGATGCCCGCCCCCGCAGCCCCAACCCCCCGGGGCGGCATTCACGTGTTCCTCCCGCACGGGGACGGTCCCGCTGAGCGTTGCGTTCACGGACCAGTCCGCCCCAGGCTCCTCGGCCATTCTCAGTTGGGTGTGGAGCTTTGGCGATGGCGGCATGAGCACCAGCCAGCATCCCGTCCACACCTATATTCAGACCGGTACCTACACAGTCTCCCTCACCGTCACCACGGCGGACGGAACGGATACGGAGGCAAAACCCGGCTGGATTACGGTTGTTTCACCCGGCGAGGGAGAAGATGAAGGCCAAAGCGAAGGCCAATTTGAAGGGGAAGGCGAGGGGGGGCCTGTTGAAGGCGCGCTGGAGGAAGGGGAAATGGAAGGTCAAACCGAAGGCGGTATCGAAGGATCGAATGAAGGAGAAGGCGGGGGAGAAGGGGAAGGCCAAAATGAAGGGGAAGGGGAAACGAACGCCGCGCTGTTCCAACAATTGTTCAGCATTGGATATGACGCCGGCACGCTGGGGACCGACTTGGTGGCCTTGGCGGCGGACTCGGTATGGATGGCGAGCGAGCAAAATGGCGGGAAACTGACCTTGACCGGCACCCTGACCCAATCGGGGACGAATCCGGAAGTGTGGACCTATGCCCCCGCCCCGGCCAATAAACTGGTGGGGGTGTTTTCCAGTGGCGCGGCCGTGGAATTGATGTTTGCCGTGTTTGAAGGGGATTTGAACGGATCGGCGGAGGATTTCACCTATCATCATCAGGTGGATTTCACCGTGTTCCGGCAGAACGTGATGAATCTGCGTGTGCAAAGCCGGAAAAACTATACGAAGACTTGGAGCACCGCCTGGCAGCGCAGCCTTGCCGGAACGCTCTTGTATGAAGGGAAAACGTTCGAAATAAACATTCTGGATGATGGCTCCGAAAAAGAATGCTATGTGGAATCGCCTTTCGCGTATTGTGAATACCTCCAGGAGTTCAGCGGCACGGCAACGGCCGGTTCAACCCGGATTACCATTGACGAACGCTCGGATGTAACCATTGCCCACAACGCGAATATCGGCCAGCATGTGAAGCAGGTTCAATGGTGGAAGAACAATTCCATGACCACGGAGGGCGCGTCGTATCAACTGCAGAATTGTCATGTAAATTTCATTGCCGCCTCGCTCATCAATGATCCCGGCGCGTTCAATGTGGTGCTAGAGCCGGAAAAATGGTCCGCGCGCGGCATGGCGTATCAAAACGGCTCGCTGTATGGTTCGGTTCAGTTCACGGGCCCGGTGATAGCGGATACGCACGGACCGGACCTTGTGCTGCGCCGCGTTTCCGGGGAGACTATTTTCCTGAACACGCTCATAGATTTCCCGTGAGCCGTTCCGGGGGCTGTCCCGCTTATAAACGCCGCCAGGGACCGCGGACAGCGCATAGTATGAGCAGGGACAGGGCCGCAAGGAACACATCGCCGAGATGGCGGAGATCAAAGCGTGTTTCCCCGGATTTGGAGCAGCAGCACCCCAGAAAACACACTTCGCCGTCTTCTCCTTCGCCTTCAGCGGGCGGACCTTCCGGTTCGCCCTCCCAAAAACCTTCTCCGGGCAGGCCTTCGCCTTCCTGGGGCGAACCTTCCAGTTCCCCTTCCCCGCCGCCTTCCTGCGCCCCTTCGGATTCCGGAACAAGCGTAAACACGAGGTTGCGCGATTCGCCGCTGTAAAGCCGCAAGGAACTTTGCGCGGAATGGAATCCCGGCGCTTCGGCGTAGACCGTGCAGGCCATCGCGGCGGGAAGCGCAAGAAACACGTACACACCGTTCACATTTTCCCGGAGAATGATGTGAAGCGGTTCAAGCCGTATCAGAGCGTTTTCGATGGGCGTATTCCCGGAATCCGCGGCCTGCACGCGGCAATATAGTGTTGCCGCGGGCATGGGCCCTTCTTCTTCCCAAACGCGGAGGGTATAGTGGGTGTCCAGTGCGTCCCCGCCGGGAAATTCGGCGGCGGGCGAATAACGCGCACGCGCATAATACATCGCGGTCTCCGGAACAGTCAGCCGGAGATAGGAACGCGCGGCCCCCACATCCGCGTCATCGTTGACCCCCAGGGGCGCCGTATCCGCGTCACGATACACTTCAAGATACGTATCGCATCCGGGGCCCAAGTCAACAGTCTCCACGGTGACGCGTTGACCCGCTTGTGCATGGAACCGTGCCCAGTCTTCGTCGGTCCCGGCATGAAAGGTATGAACATGGTTGGGGCCGTTGATGCCGATCCACCGGGCGTCCGCGCGGGTGTTGTCGGGTTCGTATGCGTCCGGCGCGCTTCCGGCCAGTACACGCGTGACCCGGGTCGTTTCCGGCATGGAAAGATTTCCCGAAACATCCAGGGCATACGCCGTTATCTGATACGTTCCCTCGGCGGTGAAGCCGGCATAATTACCCTGATAGCGCCCCGCGCCGCTCGAGGACAAGGCGGCCAACGGCAGGGCGAGGCGGCTGTTGCACAGGCCCTGTGCCGTGAAACCGGGCGGTTGAATAACGGCCCACACCTGGGCAATGTCCTTGGTGCCGGTCACCCGGTCCACCCATAAGGCGGCTTCCGTGTTTTCCCGCAGTGTTTGCTCCGGAACGATCCCGCCGATGATGGGTGCATCGCCCGCGAGCAGGATGCCTGCTCCAAGGGACACGAAGCGGGCCGCCGCGCCATCGCTCTTTTCATTGCCCACGCCATTCCCATTGTCATCGAGAAGCGCGGTGGAGGCCGTCCCGCCCGCCGCCATGGCCTTGCGCGCCGTATTAAACGCGTTTAGGGCGGTGGCCCCATTCAACACCTGTGGCCAGAAATAACCTGAAAAAGAAGCCGCGCCGTGCGCGCCGAAGCCCGCGGAATCCTCGGGGGCGGCGCTGGCAATCACAATCCTTTCTTTTCCCGCGGGCGGCGTCAGAACCGGTAAAAAACTCCCGCTGCGGCAGGCATCGTATATCAGGGTGATGGGGCCGGCCATGTTTTGCTGCAAGGCGTCCAGCCAGGCATCCAGCAGGGAAGCGGGGAGGGTTTCTGTTTCGCTGAGCGCGAAAATTTCCGTGCCGCCGTTGCCAATAAGATAAATCACCATGTCCCGCAGGTTTGCCCCGGGCCAGGTGGTGAGGGCGTATTCCACGTTTGACAACAGGGGAAGGCCGTCCACGCCTTGAAACACCACCGGACACAGGAAATAAATATCGTCTTCGGAATACCCCTGGCACGTGAGGGCGCGGTGCGCCGCGCGAACCCCCTGTTCCACGCTGTTCCATTCGGGATGGCCCTGTGCGGAACCCGCCACGATCACCGCCCGCCGCCGCAAGGGGGTATCCACCGTGACCGTGGTCACTTTCGGCGCGGACGTATTGAGGCGGCGGTCCATCGCGTGGATGGATACATGATAGGTGCCGGGGGTGGTAAAGCCTCCGAAACTTCCTTCAAAGCGCCCCGGTGTTGCCGTGGGCCACAATTCCACCGCGGGCAGGGATTGAACCGGGTTGCCCGGTTCCGGCGGCACATAGTCCGGCGGACGGACCATCGCCCACACGCGGGCCACCCCATCCGCGTCCGTTACGGGCGCCGCCCAAAGAAGGGCCGTGGACGTGTCATGAATGGTTTGTGGTCCGGACACGGCGCCTATCGTTGGCGCCTGGCCCTCCACCGTGCCGCCATTGCCGATATAGGCGTTTCGAACAAGTGCGTAATCACCGGGTTGATTGGGTGCGCCGTCCCCATCCGCCTCCAGCAACGGCGTTTGGCCCACAGACAGATTCAACGATTGACTGGAGGCCGTGAATGCGTTTTCCACATCAGCCCCGTTAAACACGTGCGTCCAGAAGAGATTCGAGAAACTGACGCTGCCCTGCGTGACAAAATGGGCGGGCGCACCCGCTTCCGTGCTTGCGATAAGGACCCGTTGCGCCGCATATTCGGGAGGCGGGGTTAATCCGGGTAAAAACGAGCCGGATTCACACGCGTCGTAAATCACAACGGCCTTGCCGAGGATGCCGGATTGCATCGTGTTCAGCCATTGGGAGAAATCCGAGACCGCCAGGGTCTCGAACGCGCCCATGCGGAACACGCCATTTCCCCCATGGTCCACCAAATACACCACCACATCGCCCGTGGGCAGGGCGTTGGCCCGCGCGGGCGCCCATTGCGTCAATGCCTGTTCCAGATTCGCGTTGGTGGCGGGGGCGTCCACGTCATCGGCCTCGCCATTGCCATCCAGATCAAGCGTCATATTCGAGGAAAGATAATGGATGTCGTTTTTGGCGAACCCCTGATACTTTAGCGTGCGGTAGGCGAAGTTCGCGCACATTTGCGTGGCGTCCCAGAGATTATTGCCGGGAAAGGGGCCGCCCCCTGCCACGATGATTGCCTTGGATTGGGATTGCAGGGTAACCGGCTTAAACACCGCGACACGATTGTTGAAGGCATCGCATACGTAAACGCTTCCGCCGGGCGCCGCCGCAACCCCCACGGGATAGCCGAGTTCGCCCGGCGCGCTTCCGATGCCGCCCCAGCCCGCCACCATGGTTCCGCCGGCGGTAATTCGCTGGACCATGCCGGTGTCCGGATTCGTGATCAACAGATCGCCCCCGGGGAGTGCGGCAATCCCGCCCGCGAAAACCGCCGGAACCACCCCGAGAAACAGACCGTTTGGGTCAAATTTCAGCACCCGCCCGGTCAGCAGTTCCGTGACATACACCGTGCCTGCGGGGTCCACGGCAATATTCCAGGGAAAATTTTGAAAATCGCCATCGCCGGCGCCTTCTTGCCCCCATTGACCGATGAACAGGCCCTCCGGCGAAAATTTTTTGATGCGGAAGTTGCCGCTGTCCACCACATACAGGTTGTTGGCGGAATCGGCGGCAATCCCATCGGGATAGCGGAATTCATAATGCCCCGCGCCCTCACGGCCCCATGCCTTCACAAACTGCCCGTCCGCCGTGAACTCCTGCACGCGATGATGACAGGCG
>CAYXPO010000004.1:7412-27841 GCA_964466925.1 uncultured Nitrospirales bacterium | reverse complement strand
CCGAATGTGGGGGTTACGGGTTCCGGCGGCCAAACGGGGGAACAGGTGACCATCTACCGCCTCCGCGACGGCATTGAACGGTTTCTCATCACCGATGTCAACCGGCCGGCCAACAGCGCCACCGCCCAGAGCAGGCTGCCCATTGCATTCGACACGATTACCAGCGGGGGCGCGCTCACCGGCGTGGCCGGTGTGGGGGTGGTCGCGTTCAACCATATTCCGGGCGGGTCCAACGTGCTCTATATGGATGGTCATGTGCAATTCGTCAAATACCCCCTGAACGTGCCCGATGGCCAAAGTGGCGGCGAGTATCCCATCACGCCGTTTGTGGCGGCCGCCATTGACCGTCCCAAGCCGGGCCACCCCATGACGCCCACAGTGCTCCAACCTTAACCGGCCAAGCGTATTTTCCTGAAACAGAACCCGTTCTCCTGAACGGGGTGGCGCCACGTTCGGCGTTGGAAGGGGGCATCCAATAAAGCGGGCTATGCAACCGTGTTTCACGCTGGGTAATGGCACAAAGAATCTGGAAATCAGGAACGCATGAAAGCTGTTTTTAGGAATCCAAGCGGCGCAACTCCTTCCTGATTTCGTGAGTTCCAAATTGCCCCGGATTCCATATCCTCGTTGTGGGGCTTCTTCGCGGTTCGTTATGCGGTGTTTGTCCGCGGGTGCGGTGTTGGAATTGCGGTCCGGCGATCCCCAGACGATGGCCTGGGGCCTGGGGTCTTTATGTGAGTTGTTCATTCTCGCGCCACTGGTGAAGAATGGCGAATTGATGGATGCCGGCGGCGTGCACGGTGCAAATGCCCTGGAAAAGGCGGTGGCCTATGCGGCGCGCATGGCCAACGAATGCGCCGGCCGACGGCGGGAGTTGTATTCCACGCGCCGCCAAATTGAACGGTACGTGGGTTGGTTCCAGATGGATGCGGTCACGCCATTGGCGAAAGCGGTTCTTGATGTTTTGCCGGAGACTCCTTCCTGGAAATAACCGTCCGCTTGGGGTGCGCGATGGGATGGGAACGCGGAAGGAGGATTGCATGCAGGGGCCGATCCCTTTATACTCCTTTTTGATTTCGTTCAAGAATGAAATCGGTGGCATTACCGGTGCAAGGAGCGTGGACTTGGAAAACGAAAAACGGAATTTTGACAGTGAAGCGGCGGCTTGGGATGAAGAGCCGCGCCGCGTGCAATTGGCGAAAGACTTGTTTCATGCCATCCATGAGGAGGTTGTTTTGACCCCGGCTATGGATGTCCTGGATTTCGGCTGTGGAACGGGGCTGGTGACGCTGCCGCTGGCGGAGCATGCGGGCCGGGTGACCGGTGTTGACAGTTCGCGAGGGATGCTGGAGGTTCTCCATCGCAAGATCGAAGCGAACCGGATCGGCAATGTTACGGCCTGCCGGCTCGATTTGGAGCGTGGAGATGTTTTGGAAGGCCACTACGATTTGGTGGTGACCACCATGACACTGCACCATGTCCAGGACATTCCGCCGCTGCTCGATCAGTTTGTGAAGATTCTCAAACCGGGCGGGCGGGTGTGCATCGCGGATTTGGATTCCGAGAACGGGGAATTTCATGCCAATCCCGACGGTGTTTTTCACAATGGTTTTGACCGAAAAGCGCTTCGGGACGCCTTGTCGCGGGCGGGATTCACGGGGCTTCGTGACCGGACCGCCGCGGAGATAGTGAAACCCGCCGCGGACGGCACAATAAAAGCGTTTGGTGTTTTTTTGATCACAGGCACGCTGTGCGGCGCGGCCATTTCATGAAAAAGGCCGGCGGTCCCTCCGGGAACACGGTGCAGAGGATAACGTCATGACAGGTCCGGTAAAAATTACGATACTCGCGGACAACAAGGCCCAAACACCGGACCTGACCGTGGAACACGGCCTGTCCATGTGGATGGAAACCGGGGGGAAGCACATGCTGCTGGATATGGGGATGGGAGTGGCGCTGCCGGATAATGCGGCCGCCTTGGGTGTTGATCTCCGGCGGGCGGACGCCGTCGTGCTGAGTCACGGCCACTTTGATCATACCGGGGGATTGCCGTATCTGTTTGAGCAGGGTGTATCGCCCACAATTTACCTGCATCCTGAAGCGGTGCGGATGCGGTACGGCTGCCTTCAAACGCCGCCGCACAAACCCATTGGGATGCGTCCGGAGATTGCCGAACTCCTTGCCGCACGGGCGGCGGACATCGTCCACACCACCCGGCCGGTGCAAGTCATGGAGCAGGTATGGGTCACCGGGCCGATTCCGCGCCGGACCCCTTTTGAAGATACCGGGGGCTTGTTTTACGTGGATGAACGGTGTGAGACAAAGGATTTGATTCCGGATGATCAGGCGCTGTGGCTCGAAACCGCCCATGGCTTGGTGGTGTTGCTGGGCTGCGCGCATTCCGGCATCGTCAACACATTGGAGTATGTTGCGGAATTGACGGGGACGGACCATTTTCACGCCGTCATCGGGGGGATGCACTTGCTGAACGCTTCTCCCGAGCGTCTGGACGCCACCTTCGCGGCCCTGCGGCGGTACCGCCTGCACATTATCGCGCCGTGTCATTGCACCGGCGAAACGCCCATGGCGCTTTTGCGGGATCAGTTTCCGGAACAATATGTTCCTGCCGGGGCGGGAAGTACATTTTCCTTTTAGCCTCCGTTGCACACGCCTCTACATTGAAGTGAAAGGGGAAAACGGCTTAAGGTAGGGTCTCTGGAGAACGGTTATCCAGGTTCCCCAATACGGAAACAAAAAGAAGGCCAAGCCTTGCACGTTAAGGAGCAGTATTTCCATGAGGACCTATCGGGCGTTGATTGCGGCGTTGATCGCCATTGTAGTTTCGGCGCAACCATATGCGGCGCCTGTGCCGGAGAAAAAACTGCGCGTGGTGGTGTTTGGGGCGCATTGCGATGATCCGGAAACCGGCGCGGGCGGGCTTGTGGCGCAATTGACCCAGGCGGGGCACAACGTGATCCTGGCGTATGCCGCCACCTTCCGCGGCGATCGCAAAATTGACGGCGAGCCCGAAGACACGGTGCGGCGGAGGGAATCCACGGCGGCTTGTGAGGTCCTGGGCGCCAAGCCGTATTTCTTCCCCTACGACATGGCCACGCTCACAAATGACCCCGCCACGGCCAAGCAATTCAATGATTGGCTGACGGAAGTGAACCCGGATATCGTGCTGGCGCATTGGCCGTTGGATACGCATCCCAATCATCAGGTGGTGGGCGCATTGGCCTGGCAGGCTTACCGGCACGAGGGGGGGTGGACGCTTTACTATTTCGAGGTGCTCACCAATACGCAATCCATGAGCTTTCGTCCGGATGTGTACGTGGATATCACGGCGGTGAAAGACCTTAAAAAGAAGGCGGTGGATTGCTTGGCGAGCCAGGATGCGAACGAGTTGTGGGGGCTGCACGACGCCATGCACTTGGCCCGGGGGAAAGAATGTGGCTGCGAACGCGCGGAAGCGTATTTCCTTGTTGAGGCAAAACCGGGCGCGGCGTTGCTGCCCGTGCCGCTCAAGAAGCGGTTGCCGGGTGTCGAAGGAATGATTCGTCAAGAAGAAGCACTCGACCGGGGCGTGGTGGCCATGCCGCTGGACAATGACCGGGTGTACGTTGGCTGGCGGTTGTTCAAGAATGATTTTCCCGGACTGGGGTTCAATGTCTACCGCGCCCTGGACAATGCGCCGGGGGAGAAAATCAACGAAGTGCCCATTGAGAAGACGACGGATTTTGTTGATGCGGCGGCGCCGCACGACAAGGACAAAACCTATTGGATTGAACCGGTGTTGTATAAGATGCCGCAGGGAATCTCGGAAAAAGCGACCGTGAAGGCGGGCGCGGCGGCATCCCCGTATCTTTCCCTCAAGCTGAACGGAAACTACACGGCTCAAAAAGTGGGCATTGGCGATCTCGATGGCGATGGAAGGTATGATTTCGTGATCAAGCAGCCGGACGCGAATGTGGACCCCGGCAATTCGTATTGGAACCGAAGCCCCGGCACGTATTTCCTCGAGGCGTATCTGCAAGACGGCACATTCCTCTGGCGGAACGACCTGACGTGGGCCATCGAGCAGGGCATTTGGTATTCGCCGTATGTGGTGTACGATTTCGACGGGGACGGCAAGGCCGAGGTGGCCCTCAAGACGGGCGAAGGCGATACGCGCGATGCGGACGGCCGCGTGCGGACCGGACCGGAATATCTCTCGATCCTCGACGGCATGACCGGGCGGGAAATCACCCGCGCGCCCTGGCACACCCGTCTCGAAATTTACAAGCTTTCCAGCCGGAATCAATTGGGCGTGGCCTTTCTGGACGGCAAAACACCGCACATCATGATGGCGCGGGGCACCTATGAAGAAATGAAACTGGCCGCGTTTCGCTACAAAGACGGGCGGCTGGAACGCGTGTGGGACTGGACCAACACCGGCGAGTCTCCCGCCTATTGGGGGCAGGGCGCGCATTTCATGCATTGCGTGGATGTGGATGATGACGGGCGCGACGAAGTTATTCTGGGTTCGTGTGCCGTTGACGACAATGGCAAGAGCCTGTGGTCCACCGGCCTCGGCCATCCCGACCACTGTTACGTGGGCGAAATTGATCCCGCGCATCCGGGGCTGGAAGTGTATTACGGCATCGAAGGCGAACGCGTGTTCCGGGAAAAAAACGGCTCCTGCCTCATGGACGCCAAAACCGGCGCGATGCTGTGGGGGCTGGATGAACCCACGTGGCATATTCACGGGACGGGCATGTGCGCGGATATTGATGCGCGGTATCCCGGCCTTGAATGCTACAGCGGGGAAGCGGATATGCCGAAAGACAAGCCGCACCGCTGGCTCCGCACGGCCTCGGGGCAGATTCTTGCCCGCGAAGACGCTTTTGATCGGGGCACGGCGGTCCGCACGGCCTATTGGGATGCCGATCTCCAAAAAGAATTGGTGGCCGGCGCCCGCATCTGCAAATACGAATCGGAGGCCGCGTGTCTGGAATCCATTGAAGGCAACCAGGTGGCCTGGGCGGATATTCTCGGCGACTGGCGCGAGGAAATCATCACCGCCCTCCCCGGCGAACTCCGCATCCACAGCACAACGATTCCCGCCGCGGACCGGCGTCCCTGCCTCATGCAAGACCCGCTCTACCGGCAAGATGTCGCCCATCTCGCCATGGGATACCCCCAACCGCCCATGCTCTCCTATTGGATCGGGGCGGCGGCGCGTTGACACCCATTTCGCCGTTCTGTAAATAACGAAAAAAACTATTTTTGAGGCCCTCATTATTTACTTGTCATTTACGAGATTTGTGGTATAATTAGCACTATCAATATGGCGTACCGGGAGATAAAAGACATGGGTACACGAGTCGTACGGCTCCGGTGTCCAGGAAAATCCAGGGGAGAAAGGTGGTGCATGCCTTGGCTGATATTCCGTCACACCTGAACTTTTTTGGCCTGCGGGAACAGCCCTTCGCGCCAACGGCGGATCCGTCCCATTTTTATGCCACCAAAGAGCACAAGGAGTGCCTGTTCCGGTTGTGGAGCAGCATAGACGCGCGCCAAGGCATTGCGGTGGTGTTTGGCAACTACGGCACGGGAAAAACCGTGTTGTTGCGGAAACTGCTTGCCGGCATGCTCTCGGCCCCGGATCGGTACAACACGGCGGTGATTGCCTCGCCGGTCCCCTCCTGGACCACCTTCGCGCTGATGGAGGCGATTCTTTCGCAGTTTGGCCTGCGGACGCCGCAGCGCTCTTTCGGAGCGTGCATGGAAGCGTTCAACGGGTATCTCCTGTCCAATATCGGGCGGATCAACACGTTGATAATTGATGATGCGCAAAACCTGAATGAACGGGGCCAGCTGGAATTGTTGCGCTTGGTGCAAAATATCGAGACGCCGCAGCACAAGCTGCTGAACCTGGTGTTGTTCGCGCAACTCGAATGGACGGCGGTGTTGCGTGCGGCCCCGAATTTCAAGCAGCGCATCAACATGACGTGCACCTTGAAGCCGGTTCCGCTCGAAGAAACCCGCAGCCTGATCGAATTCCGGGTCCGGCAGGCGGGCGGCGCGGGAAACCGGGCGCCCGTGTTCGATGACGGCGCAATCCGCCTGATCCATGCCTATTCCAAGGGCAATCCCCGGTTGATCGTGACGCTCTGCCGCAACGCATTGCTTCTCGCCGGACAAATCCGGCAACGCATCATCAACGCGGAAGTGATATTGCTTACGGTGGAGAAGAATGCCCTGCCCGACGATGAATTCGAGGCGCAGCGGCTCAATGCCGCCCAGCGGGCCGCCGGTGTGGAAACCCCGGTTCCGGAAAAAAAGGGTGCGCTTATCCGAACACCCCAACCCCTTGTGGCGGCCAATTCAGTTTCAGAACCGGGGAACCCCGGCGGTGCAGAAGAAGTCAAGCTGTTTCGCGGGCACTTTCATGTTTTTCCCGGGCCGGTAAAAGGGGGGCGGCGAAGAGCGCGGAGCGGTGCTTCCTCGGGCGGAAACGGTTCCAGGGTGCGCCCGGGACGCGTACGGGTCTTAAGCCCGGAATACCGGTAATCGAGTACCGCGAAACAATAGCGTGTTGGAGACGGAGGGCCGCCATTTGGGATTCCGCTGGAGAGAATCAATGCTTCAAAATCAGTTCCGCGAGTGCAATGCCCGACTCGCCCGCAACCGAATACAGAAGATAGGTATGGCCATCTTCCTTGAAGAGGGCGGGGTCGCGGACGGCATTTTCACGGGCGGTGGATTTTCCTGTTTTTGAAGGCACGAGGGGGAGATCGGCGCCTTCGTAGCGTGTTTCCGGCTTCAACACCAGTTCCGGGGCACTGGCTTTCCACTCCGTCCAGTCCGGGGTCAGTTTTATCGTGGAACGCAGGATGCTCTCCGGACGGTCGCCGATATTGGTGAAGTATACATAAAGCGTATCCCCCGCCACGTCCAGCGCCACATGCCGCCCGTGCGCGCCGGTGGCGTCGCCATCACGGGTTTTTCCGGGGGGAAAGGGATTGGGGCCTTCTTCAAACGGCGTGGCCCCGTCCTTTGAGCGATACAGCCATCCGCACTTCACCATGGCGTACCAGTATTCGCCATACCGGAACACACGGAAATAAAACGGGCCCAGCGGCGTTCCCTCCGCGGTGAAGTGAATCCCGTCGCCGGAACGTGCCAGATAGGTTGTTTGCCGCCCGGTGGTCTTTGACGGGCAATGAAAATACATCCGCAGTTCCTTGCGTTCGGGGTCCGGATGCACATCCGGCGAAGCAATGTGTTTTTTGCCGTCCGGAGCCTGTTCGAGACGCAACGTGCCGGGTTCGTATATTTTCCAGGGGCCGGCCAGATCATTGGCATGCGCCAGCCGGATGTACTGCCCGCCATGGTCGGCGAAGTAAAGGTAGTATTTGCCCAGGGGATTGGGGAGCCATTCCGGAACCCGGATCAATGACGGTCCGTTGATATTGTTGCCGTCCTTGCCGGGCAGCATCTCCGGGCGGATGATGGGATTCTCGGCGAAGCGCCGCACCAGCAGATTTTTTGCGGGGGCGGGCAGGGGCGTGTTGTCCGTGGCCTCCCCGGCCCCGGCGCAAAACCCTGTCAGGCACAAAAGGATAAACAAGGCGCCAGAGATTCCAAAAGCCTTCTCAAAACACGGTTGTTGCCGGTTCTTACCCATTTGAATCCGATTCGCCTTTTATGTTCACACCGCATTGCTCCGCCCATGTTTCCCATGCGCCATGGAGCGCGGCGGCTTTCTCCGGCTTCACTTTTGCCAGGTTGTTCAGTTCGGTGCGGTCCGCCTCAAGGTCGTACAACTCCCATGGACCGTCCTTGGCGGCCACCAGTTTCCAGGTTCCTTCGCGGATGGCCCGGTTGCCCTCATGTTCCCAATAGAGGCGTTCATGCGGCGTGCGTGTTTTGCCCTCGAAGACAGGGAGCAGGCTTTTCCCGGCGGTGGGCATAATGGTGTTTCCCTTGAAGGTTTCCGGATATTTCACCCCCGCGATTTCCAGGCAGGTGGGCATGATGTCGGTGATGTGGGCCACTTGATGCGTGAGCGCGCCTTTCTGCCGGAGGCGCGCGGGCCAGTGGGCGATCAACGGCGTGGCGATGCCTCCTTCATGACACCAATGCTTGAACATACGGAACGGCGTGTTGCTGGCGTTCGCCCAATTCCGCTCATAGGCCACATACGAGCCGCGCTCCCCCGGCAAGGTTCCCGGTTTGTTCAAGGCGTCTTTGCGAATGCGTTCATGACACCCGCCGTTGTCCGACAGGAAGATCACCCGGGTGTTTTCCTCCGCGCCCATTTTCCGGAGCGTTTCCAACACACGCCCGATGCCGTAATCCATCCGGCTGATCATGGCCGCGTACACCGCCATGCGCAAATCCCAATCATCCTTGTGATCAACGCGCTCCCAGGCCGGAACTTCTTCATCGCGCGGCGAGAGCGGCCACTTGGGATGGATGATGCCCAGGTCCACCATGCGTTTGTAGCGTTGCTCTCGAAGTGCATCCCAACCAAGCATATATTTGCCCTTGTACCGGGCAATGTCCTCCGGCAGTGCGTGCAGCGGCCAATGCGGGGCCGTGTAGGCAAGATAGAGCATAAACGGCTTGCTCTGGTCGTGTTCCTCCAAAAATCGCACCGCATTATCCGAGAAGGCGTCCGTCATGTAGAAATGATCGCCTTCCGGGATATAAGGAGCGTCATCGCGCGCCATTACCCGTGGGGGGGATTCCTCTTTCAGGAGTTCAAAATAACTGCTGGCGCCGCTGATCAATCCGAAATAGCGGTCAAACCCGCGTTGGCGCGGCCAGTGTTCCGGCTTTTCGCCGATATGCCATTTGCCGGACATATAGGTGCGGTAACCCGCCGCGCCCAGCGCCTCGGCAATCGTCACGCACTGGCGGTTGAGGTAGCCCTGGTAGGGGCCGTCCGTCCGGGACTTTTTCGCCGTGCTCACCATGCCGCCCATGCCCGCCTGATGCGGATGGAGGCCGGTGAGCAGCGCGGCCCGCGAAGGACAACACCGCGCCACGTTGTAGGCCTGGGTAAACCGGAGTCCCTCGTTTGCAAGATGATCGAGGTTGGGGGTGCTGATTTCCGAGCCATAACACCCGAGGTCGGAAAAGCCCATGTCATCCGCAAGGATAATGAGGATGTTGGGTGGTTTTCCGGGTGTGTTAGGTGATTCGCCCAAGGCGCGCGCCTGCGTTCCCATCGAGGCGGCCGCGAAGGTTCCCGCCATCCCGCGCATGAAGTCCCGCCGGTTCATACTTTGTTTTCTCCTTCATCCACAGAGAATATAACACAATGTGGGCGCCGCTAGTTCCAGGCAACGACGGACCAGTGGGCGGGATGGTCGGTGAAGGATTCCGGGGGCGGGAGGTAGTGGCTTTCGAGGGTGCGGAAGCCGGGGGAGAGGAAGATGTGGTCAATGGGGCAGGAGTAGGGTTCGCCCACGGGCTCGTTGACATCATGCACGCTCAACCAGGAGTTGTTCATAACTGCGGCTATGCGTTCATACCAGCTATCATGCCGCGTGCAATTGTAGTCGCCCACGGCGATCACGCGTTCATACGGTGCGGCGTGTTCAAGAAGCGCTTGTGCATGCGCGGCGTGGGAATGGTTATTCCCGTCGGGGTGGCTGTTAAAAAACGCGATGCGCGCGCCCCCCACATTAACTTCGGCCACGGCGGTCCCAACTTCATCGGTGTTGCTGAACGAGAAGAAGGTGCGCGGGTTTTCCAGCGGAAAGCGCGAGAGAATGGCGGTGCCGAAAGTGCCCGCCACGGTGCTGGGGCCATAATACGCATGATAATTCAGGCCGTCGGCGAAATACCGGACGCAATCCGTGTTGCCGCCGGACGGGCGCGCCGTGTCACATTCCTGAAGACCTATAATGTCGGCGTTCACCTTGCGCATGAGTTCCAGTTGCTGGCGGTAACTGCGGCCGCCGTTCACGGTGGAACCTTGTTGGATGTTGTAGGTCATGATCGTGAGGGTATGTCCCGGTGTGGCCACCGGGTAGGGCCTGGAGGCATTCCAAAAAATCCCGGCGAGGGCCAAGGCTCCAATGAAAGCGGTGACGAGGGCCAGTTTCCCGTGTTGCACATCGGAAGCCAGCGGTCTTGAATCCCCTTTGGATATCAATACCGGCACAATCATGCCCGCGCCCGCCATCAGGAAGGGCAGATAGAACCTGTTCCTGAAAAATCCACCGATGAGGGAGACATATCCCCAAATGTTGGTAAAAATCAGCAGAAGTATAATCGTGAACAACCACGCGGTTCCAAGCAGGACGGGGCCCGCGGCGGCGCGCGGGTGCGGGAAGGAGGACAAGGAACCCAGTTGGGTCAAATTCAGCAAAACCACCGGCGACAACAACAGCATGAGGTAAAAGAGGATATGGACGTAACCGGGCAAGGGGTATGCGGTGCAGGCCGGCGCGTCGAACGTGAGCGGCAGAAGGGGGGCGCACCAATACAACCCGCCCGCCAACAGTGCCACGAAGAGCATGTTCCATAGCAACATCAGGTATTTTGGCATGGGCGTTCGCAAGAGGACAACCGCCACCATCCCCATCATGAGCGAGGCCGTGGCCACGAGGAAATTTGCGCCGGACCACGCGCTGACAACAGCGGGACTCGACAGCACGAGATAGATCATGGCGAAATTGGAAAACAGGCCCAACCCCCATGAATAGCGCGTGCCGTTGGGCGCGATGTTTTCCGTGGCGGTGTTTTTTTCTTCGGCCAGCGCCCCCCGTGTGAGATAGAGCGTTATCAACACCAACAGCCATCCGAGAATGGCGGATTTCCCCTCCATTGAAATGTCGGCGGAAGATCCCCAACCGCGAAACAATACCGATAGCGTCACCGCAATGCCGGCGGCCAATCCCAGATGGGCGTTCAGGCGGCAGCGGTTCGAAAAAATACCACACAGAAAAATAAGAAACGCCCCCGTGCCAAGCCCCGCCGCCACCACAAGGGATGATGCGCCCAGCAGGGGGCACAAGGCCCGCACCAATAGAAAAAACCACAAGGAACCCGGCAGAAGGAGCCGTTGCTGTTTTTCCTTGATTAGAAGGAGAAACACCGGCAGGAACAACAGTGCGATGCTGCCCAGTTCCCAGCCAACGGATATCTTGATGAGGATCATCCGGTAGAGGCTCTCGAACCACACACCCAGTACTTGAATGAAGAAAAGGAGCAAAAGCCCCAGCCACAGGGTGTGTGCGCCTTCTGATTTTGTGTTCGCGTTCATGGTGTTTTTTCCGCCCTATGGACTCGAAAAACCACCGCCGGGTTTTGGTTCAACCGTGGCAACCTTTGCCGTAGCAGCACCTTATTGAATCAGTGCGCTTACGGTTCCAGGGTTACCCCGGCTTCTTCACCGGGTTCAAAGTAGTTTTCCTTCGGGAGGTGACGGAACCACAGGAAATACACCCCGGCCAATCCGACAAAGAACAATACCAGCGTGGGGATAAAGGCGTTCCAAGCGCCAATGACCGCTTCCATCGGCAACATAAACATGGTCACCTGCCAGAGCAGCGCAAACGGCACGCACAGGATGTCGCGGCGGTGTTCGGTCTGCATCGCCACGCGGTCCGCTTCGGGCAACAGCTTCTTGAACGGTCCCCAGAACCCAAAGGGCCGGGTAATGCGGTAGAAGCGCGCAACGGTCTCGTGGTTCTCCGGCGGGCTGATGTAGGTGCCGAGAATGGAGGCGGCAAGCCCCACCATGCCCAGGAAGAGGAATTGCAGGCGTTCATCCATGCCCGGATAGAAATACCGCTGCATGATGGCGGCCAGCAACCCCACAAACGTTCCCATGGCGAATCCGCCGCCATTAAAGCGCCACCAGAAGAGCCGCAGCAGGCCGGGGATCATCAGCCCCGCGCCCAGGCCCATGACAATCCATCCCCATACGTCATTGATGCTCCGGATGGAATAGGCGAAGACAAACGACAACACCACCAACAGGACAACGGAAGCCCAGCTCACGTAGATGAGTTCCCGGGTGGACGCCTTGCGGTGCAGGTACTTCTGGTAGATGTCGCGCGTGATAAGCCCCGTGCATCCGTTCACCTGCGCATTGAAGGTGGACATGGCCGCCGCCAGCAGCACAATCAGCAGCAACCCCCGCAACCCGGCGGGGATATTGAACAAGAGCACGGCGGGCAGGATGCGTTCGGGGTCCACCCCGCCTTCGAATCCGATGAGCATCAGTTTCTTGGTCCAGGCGTCCGCGCCCAGCAATTGCCGCAGCCCCTCCACCAAGGCAGCGGGATAATTGGCGGAGTGATTGGCGATATCGGAGAGCGCCGCGGCCCACTGCGCTTTATCAATTCCCGGCACGTGGCTCTTGATGAGGTCCGCGGCTTGGAGCATGACCCCTTTGTCCGGGAACAGATCATGCACCAGGAAGATGCCCAGGGCGGCAAAGCCCATCATCATGGGCCAGCGCATGGTCATCAAAATAGTCCAAAAGAAACTCAACAGGCCGCATTCCCGGTCATTGCGCGCGCCGAGATAGCGTGGGTCCGCCCCGGAACTCATCCCCGCAAACACGTTTTTCAGCAGGTAGAAGAAGGCAAACATGATGAGCGCTTCATATTGCTCGTAACCCGAAGGCATGGCGGTGTGCCATTGCGGCGCGGCGTTCATCCATTGCGCGTTGCCGGTCACCTGTGCGGCGATGGCGCCGAAATCGGGCACGCTTCCCACTTTGATGGCGGCCATGGCGGAAATGATGATCACCCCGGCAAGAATAATGCCCGACTGGAACAGGTCGGTGAACACCACGCCGTAAAAACCGGAAATCATGGTGTACAGAGTCGTGGTGCCGATCAGGACCACGTTGCACCAAAACGGCGAGTAGGGGAAAAACATGGTAAGAAAGAGCCCGGCCCCTTTGATCAAATACGCCAGCATGCCCACCGTGCTCACAATGACCGCCAGCGCCGACACGAATTGCGCGAAGCGTCCGCCCATCCCATCGCCAAACCGGAATACCATCCACTCCGCGCTCGTGAGGCACTTTGACCGCCGGTGCCACTTTCCGCCCCAAAGCATCATGAACGCCAGCACCAGCACCGCGCCCCCGCGGAACTCGATGAACAGTCCGCGCGGCCCCAGCAGGAACAGGAATGAGGTAATGATCATCGTGCCGGTCATGTCGAGAAAAAAAGCCGTGCCGGAGATACCCAAGGCCCACCACGGCAACCGCCGCGCCCCGATGAAATAATCTTCAAGGCTGGCCGAGGCCATCCGCTCCAGCGCCAGCCCCAGCACCACCAAAGCCCCGAAATAGGCCACGATCACCGTATAATCAATTCCATTTAATGACCACATACGCTCTCCCTGCCCTTAAAAACGCCGTATTGTATCATGCGGCCCCGCGCGGATCACCCTTTTTGCGGCGGGGTTTCGAGAAATGCGGCGCGCCGGGGATGAATCGTGGAACTGGCGGATTGGCGGGAGAACCGCCGGAAACAATAAAAACCAATGCAAGAAGAGGGGATTTCGGGAGCGCCGAATCCAGAACGCTTTGAACTTGATTTTTTTGCTGATTATCCTTGTCTTATCTCCATTTTAAGGGTACACTTGGAGTGGATGTACAAGGGTGTTTTGGCTCCTGCCGTAGGAAGAGGAGAGGGGGTCTTTGTACTTTCTGCAAAGGATTAGCAGGATTTGATGGGCAGTGTGTGAGACAAACTGGAGTCCTCGGCGCACGGGACAGAAAAGATGGATACTCCCCGCAGCTTGGGCGCGGGGCACGTTCGCTATTAAGGCCAAAGGAATGTTGGCTTTAACGGTGGGTTTTTTCATTTTTTCATTCTTGGGGATGGCACAACCGGCGGGAAACGCGAAAATCGAGGCGCGTACGGCCGCGTTGGAGACGTTGGTGAATAGCGTCGCGGGAGGGGGGCTGTCGGATGCCGTGCGGGTGATGAAGGATTCGGGCGCGTATGTGCGCGGCATTAGTGCGCCGCCCGCTTCCCATTTCCCCGTGACGGCGGGAAAAGGCGCGCCGCCCGCTGAAAAAGCCCGGGCGTTCCTGAAACAACATCAAGCAGTCTTTATGGATGCGTCGGCGGCCGTGGATTTCCGCACGAAAAAAACCAAGGACCGCCCCTCCCGCTCCTACGTGCGCTTGCAGCAGGACTATTCCGGGATACCGGTGTTTGGCGCGGAGGCCACGGTTCAATTGGACGCCGCCGGAGAGGTGGTGTTTGCCTTTTCAGACCTCAAACGCACCACGGACGAACTTGACAGCGGCCATGTTTCCCTTTCCCCGGCCCTTTCCGCCGCCGAAGCGGAAAGGTCCGCGGTGAAGCACATCCAACGGCGCCCCGCCCACACGCCGGACGCACGGGGCACAGGGCCGGTGGAACCCCTTGCCATGGGGTGGCTCGATCCGGCGCTTCGTCTGGAAGCCAGCCCCGCCACCCTCATGCTCTTCGCGCCTGAAGTGGCGGGGACCACGGGACCCACGCGCTTGGTCTGGCAAACGGCAATCAGCGCCCTGGACGACCCGGCGGTATCGGAATGTGTGCTGGTGGACGCGCATTCGGGGGAAATCGTGTTTCATTATCCGCTCGTGTATGCGGCCCTGAACCGGCAAATCTACGACGCCGCCAATTCAACCAGTGATCCCGGCACCCTTAAGCGGCCGGAGGGCGGCGCGGCGGTGGGCACGCCGGTGGATGTGGACTACGCCTACGATTATTTTGGCGACACCTACAATTTCTACTACACGGAGCATGGCCGCAACAGCATCAATAACGCCGGCATGACGCTGAGCGCCACGGTCCGTTATTGTGAAACGACCGATGAGTGCCCTTACGAAAATGCCTTCTGGAGCGATTCGGCCCAGCGCATGTACTTCGGCGAAGGCTACGCCTCCGCGGATGATGTGGTCGGCCATGAACTGACGCACGGGGTCACCAGTTACGAGTCCAATTTGATCTATTTCAATCAGTCGGGCGCGATAAACGAATCGTTTTCCGACATGTGGGGCGAATGGATGGACCAAACGAACGGGGCGGGAACGGACACCCCCGGGGTGAAGTGGCTCATGGGCGAAGACCTGCCCATCGGGGCCATTCGCAGCATGTCGAATCCGCCCGCGTACGGCGATCCCGACAAAATGAGCAGCGCCTATTACAATGCCAGCATCGGGGATGTGGGCGGCGTTCATTACAACAGCGGGGTGGGAAACAAACTTTGTTATTTGCTCACGGACGGCGGCACGTTCAACGGGCGCACCATCAGCGGATTGGGGGTCTCAGCGGCGGCGGACTTGTTCTATGAATGTGCGGCCAACCTGCTGACGAGCGCCGCGGACTATCAAGACCTGTTCATCCTGTTGCAACAGGCGGCCGTCAACCTCGGGTATGGTCAGGCAGGCATCAATAACGTGGTGGAAGCCTGTCTGGCGGTCGAGTTGGGCGTGGAACCGGACAAGATGGCCGTGGCGCCCTGGGAAGGATACTATAGCGTGCTTCCGTTGCGCGCCTCCGTTCATGATTCGCGCACGCAATCCATCTATCTGGCCAGTGAGATCGGCAGGAGCGGCAGGATTACGGCCCTGCGCCTGTATGTCTACGGACAAGTGCCGGGCCAGACCCTGAACAACTGGACCATCCGCATGAAGACCACCACGCTCAGTTCGTATGAGTCCGCATCCATGGATGCCACGGGTTGGACCACCTGCTACCAGGGCAATGTGACCATTTCCTCCACCGGGCATGCCACCTTCACTTTTTCGACGCCCTTCCTGTATGACGGCGCCAGCAATCTCATGGTGGATTTCAGCTTTAACAATTCCACGGCCTCGACGGACGGCTATAGTTTTGTCTATGTGCCTTCGGTTAACCGGACCGTGTATGCCGCCAGCAACAGCACCAATGGCGATCCGCTGACCTGGTCGGGAACCACAAATCCCACAAAATATAAAACCACCAGCGTGCCCTGCCTCGCCCTGGTGTTCAGCGCCCCGTCCGCCACCGTCACCAATGTCACCAGCGCCCATGCCAACGGCGCCTTCAAGGCCGGCGAAGTTATTGATATTGACGTCACCTTCTCCACCACGGTGCAGGTGACGGGTTCCCCCACGCTGGACCTTGAGACGGGGCCCGTCAACCGCGCCGCCACGTACCGCGGCGGCTCCGGCACGAATACCCTTCAATTCCGGTACACCGCCGCTTCGGGGGATGCTTCCTCCGACCTCGACTACACAAACGGCGGCGCGTTGAAGTTCAACGGCGGCGCCATCAAGGACACCGCCACCCTGACCAGCGCAACGCTCACCTTGCCGGCCCCCGGCGCATCAGGCTCCCTCGGCGCCAATAAAGCCATCGTGATTGACACCACCGCGCCCACAGTGACCGTCAACCAGGCGTCCGGGCAGGCCGATCCGGCACCCTCCGGCCCCATCAATTTCCGAATCTTGTTCAGTGAAGCGATTGACCCTTCCACGTTCATTTCCACGGATGTTGCCATCACCGGAACCGCCTCGGGAACACCCTCGGTGGCGCTGACCACAAGCGACAATGTTGACTGGAACGCGGCGGTAAGCGGCCTGACCGCCGGCGGCACCGTTATCGCCAGCCTCTCCGCGGGCGTTTGCGCGGACGCGGCCGGGAACACCAATGCCGCGTCCACCAGCACGGACAACACGGTAACCCTGCAACTGCCCGGCACCGTGGATGCCCATTCAAGCCCCCAACCGGATTTCGTCCTTGGCAACTGGTGCATCTCCGAGGCGGACAAGGTGAGCGCGCTTAAATTCAGCGTGACCGATCACGGCGGCGACAGTCTGGCCACCTTAATTGATCGGGTCATCGTCAGCGTTTCCGGGACCGCCGGGCATGCCGGCCAGGACATCGCCTGGGCGGAACTCCGCAACGCCGCTTCACAAATCGCCACCGCCGCTTCCATTACGGATACGCAGATTATTTTCGGCGCCACGCCCAACAGCGACAGTGTGGCGCAGTTGACGTCCGTTCCCGACAAGACCTCTTCCGAGTACACGGTCTATCTCTATCTCAACACCGTATTGCAGGCCGGGCATGATCAAACGTATGTGTTCGACATTGCCGAACCGGGCATCGGCGTGGATGGCGGAAGCAGTTCGCCCATGGCGGCGGATTCCGGCGCGATCACGCCGGTCACCGGAACACTTTTCATTATGGCCCTGGGCCTGTCCGTTACCCCGGACTCTTGGAACATCGGGGCCGGGCCGCTGAACAACGTGGTGGAATCCGGCGCGTTTTTGGTGCAGAACCTCGGCAATCTGGCGGAAGACATTTCGATAAAGGGCAGTAACGGCGCCGGAGGATGGACCTTGCACAGCGCCGCCGGCACGAACACCTTCAAGGTCGAGGCGGACAGCGGTGACGACGGCAGTTATGAAACGGTGATAAGCACGGGAGAACAACCTGTGGCCGTGAATCTTTCCGCCTCTGGCGGCGCCATCCTCGGGCTTCGCTACACCGCCCCGTCCGGTGATACGCATGGCGCCGGTGTTGCACAGGATTTTACCTTAACCTTGAAAGCTTCACGGCATGTGCCATGAGTATACAACCATGCGTAAAAAGCAGTTAACCAAAACGTTTTAAGGAGGAAGGGAACATGAAGAAGAGAATGTTGATTGTCTTGACGGCATTGTGCCTGCTGGGCGGGGCTTATCAAGCCCGCGCGGCCGACACGGCCACGATCTCCGTGACGGTCTCGCTGCAATCGGTGATTTCCGTCAGCGTCACGCCGGATACCTGGGCGCTGGGCGCGGTGGCCCTGAGCAGCACCTCTTCGGCCGCGTCGTTCACCGCCGCCGTCGGCAACACCGCATCGAAACTCGAAATTGTCGGCGCGGATGGCGCGGGCGGCTGGGCCATTGGCGCCACCCCCGGCGCGGACCGCTTCACCGTGGCCGTGACGAGTCCCGCGCTTACGCTCACCAAGAGTTATCAGACGCTGGCCGCGAGCGTGGCCGCGTATGGCAGCCAGGCATTCAGCCTGACGTATTCCGCGCCCACCAGCGACACAAAAGGCGGCGGGGTAAGTCAAGGGTTCACCATTACCGTCAAGGCAAGCGCCCCATAACGGCATTTTTCATAAAACGGCGGTTGTGAAGGATATAGAAAGAACATGCACGGAAAAGGATGCCATATGACGCGTGGATTTTGCTGGGCGCTGCTGCTGGCGGCGCTGGCAGGTACGGCCGCACCCGTGGAGGCGGCCAGTCTGAAGGTGTCGCCCGCGCGGTTCATCGTTCATGATGTGCAACCCGGCGTGCAGTACGATATTTACAAGGAAACCGGCCTGCGAATCACGATCTTTAACGAGGATGACGCGGAGCGGGCCTGGCTCCTCAGTGTGCACCGGCCTTCGGAGCGCGGCACCTGGGAGCGCGGCTATGCGGAAATCCCCGATGCAAGCTGGTGCTGGTTTGATCAGAGTGAAATCACGGTTCCGCCCAAGGGCATTGCGTACGCCCACCTCTTTCTCCGGGTGCCCGAAGAGGAAAAATTCCTCAACCAGCGATGGGTGGCAACCTTGGGCATTGATGGCAAGCCGGGGGCGGGCGGGATCGCGCTGGCGGCGGATATCCGTATGCAGATAGAAACAAAAAGTGCCGCCGATGTGAAACAGGAACCCGATGGCCCGCTCGGAACGGTTCCAAGCATCCTCCAACTGGAAGGAACCGCGCCGGGCGCCATTGAAAAGAGAGCGGTCACGCTCTACAACAACGATACGAAAGCCCACACGTATGCGATATCGCCTTTGTTCAGCGATCCGGCCATCGAAAAAAGCGTCTACCTGACCCATTCGTTTGAGGCCCAGCCTGATCCGAAATGGATGGTGTACCCGGAGAAAATCTCCATCGCTCCGGGGCACACCGGAACCTTGGACCTCGAAGTGCGGGTCCCAAACGACGCCCTCGCCGGCAAGAAATGGGAGTCGGTGCTGTTGATTCAACCCGAAGAAGGACGTGCGGGTTTTGTGCGCGTGCAAATAACCATGAAAGAAACGGCAAAAACGGAGTAAACGACGGGTGTTCTTAAGAACCCATAGCGCCGTTCGCGGTTGCATAATCGCGGCGGGGATGTTGTGCCTGGGCATGATGGGCGCTGCCGCCCAACCGTCCGAAGGCACCGCCGTCATCCAGGTGTCCGTCGTGCTCGATTCCGATCCGCCCACGGGAACCGTTTCCATCAATGATGGCGATGCGTGGACCACCTCCCCCGGCGCCACGCTCACGCTCAACGCCAGCGACACCCAAACGGGTGTTTCGCAGATGCGCTTCAGCAACGATGGCGCCACCTGGAGCGCGTGGGAACCCTATGCCACCGCCAAATCCTGGACACTTGCCTCCGGCGAGGACGGAGCCCGCTCCGTGTATGTGCAATTCATGGACGGCGTGGGCAATCCGAACACAACCACCGCCATCTCCGATACAATCCTGTATGATGTGAATCCCCCCACGGGTTCCGTCGCCATCAATGGCGGGGCCGCCTGGACCAATGACACCGCCGTCTCGCTCACCATCACCGCGGCGGATGCCGCATCCGGCGTTGCCGAAATGAGAATCAGCAACGACATGGTCTTCCTCGGTCCCTGGGAAACCTTCGCCGCCTCAAAATCGTGGACGCTTCCGCCGGGCGAAGGCGCAAAAACGGTTTGGCTCCAACTCAAGGATAATGCAGGCCACGAAACAACCGCCGGCATCAAGGCGGACATCGGGCTCGATACCTCCCCACCAGTTTCGTTCACACCCACCGCGGACCCGGCCACCTGTACAAATGGCGAAATTCAGGTGACCTTCGAGACCACCGATGCGCTGTCCGGAATCGGCCATTATGAGGTGGCGGTGGACGGCGAAGCGTACGCCTCTTTCACCAGCCCCTACACGGCGGATGCCGCCACACTCTCCGACGGCGCACACACCGTCCACGTGAAGGCCTTCGATCAGGCGGGGAACGCTGTGGGACCGCGCGACGTTTCCATTTACGTGGACGGGCAGCCTCCCTCCATTCTTCTGAACGGGTTGACGGAAGTCTCCGTGCCGTGCGGAAGCGAATATCTTGATGAGGGCGCCACCGCGTCCGACATGTGCGCGGGCGATATCACGTCCGCCATCGAGGTCTCCGGAATCGTTGATACCGCCATGCCCGGCGAATACACCCTCACCTACAACGTGAATGATCCGGCCGGCAATGCCGCGGAACCCGTATTCCGCACCATCGAGGTAACCGGACCGTGCAGCGAAGGAGAAGGGGCTTCCGAAGGCGCGGTGGAAGGTTCTGTTGAAGGACAAGAAGAAGGAATTCTGGAAGGCGGGGGCGAAGGTACCATGGAAGGCTCCTTGGAAGGCGAAGGCCAGCTTGAAGGCGAAGGGGTTGAGGAAGGCGAAGGAGAAG
>CAYXPO010000004.1:0-7402 GCA_964466925.1 uncultured Nitrospirales bacterium | reverse complement strand
GACCGAAGGTTCCCCCGAAGGCCTGATGGAAGGCGAGCCTGTGGAGGGAATCTCCGAAGGACAACCCGAAGGTCAAATCGAAGGGGTTTTTGAAGGCGAAGGCGTGGAGGAGGGTCAGTTAGAAGGCGCGGAAGGCGAAATCGAAGGAGAAGGGATTGAAGAAGGCCAACTTGAAGGCGAAGGTCTGGAAGAAGGCCAGATCGAAGGTGAAGGCATGGAAGAAGGCCTCCTTGAAGGTGAAGAAGGCGAAGGCGCTGGAACGGATATCCATAGTGCGGACCAGGACGCCAATTCCATCATCAGCCTTTCCGAGTTGCTCCGCATCATCCAGTTCTACAATTCCCGCGGTCTCCACTGTCAATCCGGCTCCGAAGACGGTTATGCGCCCGGTTTAGGCGGTGACACGTCCTGCCGCGCCCATTCCAGCGACTATGCCCCGCACGACTGGGTTATCAGCCTTTCCGAGTTGCTCCGTCTCATCCAATTCTACAATTCCCGGGGCTATCATGCGTGTGCACGCGGTGAAGACGGCTTTTGTCCGGGATTGGCCGGCGCAGAATGATTCCGCGCCAACGCGCCAGCCGTCCTCATCGGTTTTTTTGTCCCGGCGCTGCGGAAGATGCAATAATCCGTGAATGCCTGTCATTTACACCCTGATATATTTCCTCCTCGCGCTTGCCGGAACGCTGCGAAGGCATCTTGTTTCCGGTATGGCCACAGGCGTAGTCAAAACGCTTCCACCGTTGTTTCTGGTTCTGTGTGCCTGGACCCATACGCGGAAACGGTTTGGGTATTGGGTGGTTCTCGGCGTGGGGTTCGGTGCGGCGGGCGATTACCTTTTGTCGCTTCCGGGCAAGTTCGGAGACGCGGCCGGGGTCCTTGCTTTTCTTCTCGGTCATGTGGCGTACTCCATGGCCTTCGCCAAAGACCTTGCATGGACCCGCGGGCGGGGCATCATGATTGGACTCACCTATGTGATGATGATCAGCGTCTTGGCGGCATACTCCGTTAAAAATTCGCTGGCGGGGCACGGCGGGATTGTGATCCCCATCATCATCTATGTAACGGTCATGGGGGTGATGATGACCCTCGCCGTGCTGCACCAAAGCCCCACATGGCTCATCGCGGCGGGCGCGGTGTTCTTCGTCATCTCCGACGCCCATCTCGCGGTGAATCACACGCTGCTGCGGCACTCGATTTCCTGGGTCACGTATTCTTCGCACATCACCTACTATCTTGGACAATACCTCCTGGTCGCGGGCGCGGCCCATGAAACGCGCCACCATTATCCCAAGGCTTGATTCCTTCCGTGCGTTGCGGCATAGTTCAATCCCGCGCGACAAGGGGCCGCCGCCCCTTGTCTGGAGAACACGTGAAATACGCATTGGGATGGCCGGTGTATGGTAAAACAGTGGTTGTTTTTGGGAATGTGCATGGCCTTGGCGGGCGGCATAAACGTTGACGCCGCCGGGGAAACCATGCTGCCGCAAGGTTCCGCGCCCGCGGCCCTCGCAAGCTGCCATTTCCCCAGTCGTGTGCATGAATTCATTTGGCGGAATTGGAATGCCGCCGAACCCGCCAAACTCGCAAAAATACTCGGCGCCTCCGTGCAGGATGTCACGGCGCTGGCCGAGTCCATGGGATTGCCCGCCATCGCCGTGGTTCCTCCCGAAATGATGCAGCGGGGGTATGTCACCCTCATCCGGCGCAATTGGCACCTTTTGCCCTACGAGCAATTGCTGGAATTGCTGGACATGACGCCCGGGCGGCTCGCGGTCATGTTGCGCGAAGAGGACTTCTTGTTCATCAAGCTGGGCAGCCTGAAACCCGCCTGTGAACCGCTCCGTTACCAGCCGCCGGATGAAGCCGCGCAAAAACGCGCCGCCGAAATCCGCCGCGTGATCGAACAGGATTTCGGAAACGAAATCCGTCAAACCGGCGAGCCGCGTTTCGATTTTGTCCGGCAACTCAGCACTCCGCTACCGAATTATGTTCCACCCAAACCTGAAAATAGTACGCCGCAATGTTTGCGCATCGTTTATTCTTATGTGGCGGTGTACGGCGACCCGCTGATGAATCCGAAACTGGACCCCTATCCGGACGGATTGCTGCAACGGCTTTCCGCCGCGGGCATCAACGGTGTGTGGATTCATGCCCTGTTGCGCGATCTGGCGCCCGGCGGCGAGGCGTTCCCTGAATTCGGCGCGGACCACGAACAACGACTCGCCAACCTCCGGGCCTTGGTGGAACGCGCGCAGAAATTCGGTGTTGACGTGTATCTGTATTTCAACGAACCCCGCGCCATGCCCAGCGCCTTTTTCGAGAAGCGTCCCGATATGGCGGGGGTCAAGGAAGGCGATTTCACCGCCCTGTGCACCGCGCATCCCGCCGTGCGCCAATGGATGGGCGACGCCCTCGCGCACATTTTTCGAGAAGTCCCCGGCTTGGGCGGCGTATACACCATCACCGCCTCGGAAAACCTCACCAACTGCGCCTCGCATGGCGCTTGGACCTCTTGTGCGCACTGCAAGGACCGCACCGACACCGATATCCTCGCCGAAGTGGCCGCGGTCATCGAAGAAGGCGTCCACCGGGGCAATCCCAACGCCAGCGTACTCATGTCGGATTGGGGCTGGAAAGGGCACGGTGAAGCGCCTGACATCATTGCGCGCCTGCCGAAATCCGTTTGTCTCATGTCCGTCAGTGAATGGAGCCTGCCCATCGAACGCGGCGGGATCAAGAGTGCCGTCGGCGAATATTCCATATCCGCCGTGGGGCCGGGACCCCGCGCCCAAAAAGAATGGAACGCCGCGCAAGACGCCGGACTCAAGACCGGAACCGAGATCCAATTCAACAACACCTGTGAAATCGCCAGCATTCCGTATCTTCCCGTGATGGACCTCATCGCCGAGCACTGCCACAACCTCGCCGCCTCCGCCAAGATTGACGCCATGCTCATCGGCTGGACCATGGGCGGTTATCCGTCCCCCAACTTCCGCCTTGCCCAAACCCTCAGCCAAACTCCCGCCCCAAGCATCAATGCGGCGCTGGACGCGGTGGCACAAGAGCGGTTCGGCGCGGACGGCGCCCCGCATGCGCGCAAGGCATGGACCCTCATGAGCAACGCCTATCGGGAGTATCCGTTTCATATAGGCGTTGTCTACACCTCCCCGGTTCAGGTAGGTCCCGCCAATCCGCTGTATCCGGCAAAAACCGGCTACAGCGCCACCATGTGGGGAATCCCGTATGACGATCTTGACGGCTGGCGCGGCCCCTACCCGCCGGAGATTTTCGCGGATCAGTTTGAGAAAGCCGCCGAGGGCTGGCGGCCGGGCATTGCGGAATTGCGGACCGCAGCGGAAAACGCCCCCGAACCGTTGCGCAAGGAAGCCCAGGCCGATGTACGCCTCGCCCACGCCGCCTGCATCCATTTCCAATCCGTCGCCAACCAGGCGCGCTTCGTCCTCGCCCGAAACACCCTTGCGGATGCCTCCGCCCCGCCAACGCCCGAAGCACGTGCCAAACGGAAGGATGCGATCAAAACATGCCTCGAATCGGAGATCGCCTTGGCCAAACAACTGTATGCCCTTGCCCTGGAAGATTCCCGCATCGGCTTCGAACCCTCCTGCCAGTACTTCTATTTACCCCTTGACCTTGTTGAAAAAGTAATCAATTGCCGCTGGCTGTTGGAACACATGGAATCGTGGGCCTCCGGTCAGAACCCAAAGGTCTGAATTTCCGGTTTGGGTTTCTCACCCCGGGCAAATAGGCTTGGTTGCACGGAGATTTCCGGAGTTCATTCAAACACAAGGGTGATTTTTTCGCCGGTAGTGGCCTTGGCGGATTCGTTCAGTGTAATCCGTATCCGGTTCTCCTGAATTACATGGGCGCAAGCCACTTTTTTCCCCGCCACGGTCACCGTCACACGGTTTGGTTTCTTTGTTGATGCCAGGGCCAGGGTTCGCAGGTGAAGCGTGCCCATTTTCAGTTCGATTTCGGCTTGGTGGGTTGTATTGGTTATGGTTTGCCGGAACGTGCCCCAGCCTTCGGCGCACGTAAAGGCTGCCTTGAAATTCTCTGGGGTGAGACGGGGCGCGAATCCGATGTGTCCTTTCGGGCCGTGATATTCAAACCCGCACGCGGCCAGAAAAACACCGTAGCTGGCCATCGAACGCGCGTAGTGATCGCCGCACTCGATCTCGTTCCAGGGATTCCGCCGCGCCGCCGCGTAGCGGTCATGCACCGCGCGTGTGACGGCCAGCCCTTCCTGCACCAGCCCTTCCCAGATCATGTGGCCCGCCGCCTGATATTCGAAGCCGTTCATGCATTCATTAAAATACCCCGCCGCCCATTCCGCGCCCTTGCCCTTGGCCTTGCCGTAGTCCCAATCCGCGCGCGGGAACGTGCACATCAAAAGCCCCGCCTCGCCCGGCATCGCGTACCAGCGCCCTGGTTTGTTCGTTTCCCGGTAGGGGCCAACGTCCGGGGTGAAGTTGTACCGCCATAACGCGCGCAACGCCGACAATGTTTCTTTTTCCGGCAGCACGCGCCCCAGCCCCGTCTGCCATGCCCAACTCTGCCCCATCACCTGATCAATCTCGCATCCGCTTCCCGAATTGATCGCCTCGGCATGCCGGGGGTCCGGCTTGTTGATGAAATATTCTCCGTCGAACAACTGTGCCACGAGATTCGCCCGGCCCTTTTCCAAAATTGTCCGGCATCGCGCGGCATAGTCCGCATCGCCCATTTCCTCCGCCATTTCCTCCGCCGCCCGCAACGCGGCCAGGTACAAACCGCTCAACCACGCCACCGGTCCATACCAATCCGTGTCCAGCGTGTTGTGCTGATTGCTCTCGATGATGCCGTCGCCGTTCGCGTCCTTCGCGATCAGCCAGTCCATCGCCCGCTTTATGCCCGGCCAGTTTTTCCTCAGGAACACATCATCCCTGGACATTTGGTGTTCCCGCAACGCGCGTAAAATGGCCCCGGCCTGCGCGTCAACCGCCGGAATATTGTTGTGCTCCGCGCGGAAGAAGATCGCCCCGTCCTGTTGTAGCGCCAGGCCGAAATCCACCCGCTCCCGCGTATCGCGCTCCAGTTCGGGAAACAGCCGCGCCGCCGCATGCGCGTAATGCCACACATGCCCGCAGGTCCCCGCGCAACACCCCACGCCTTCCCAGCCATAAAACCGTCCGTCCTTGAACCGATGGCACGTGGACGTGGCGAGAATCGAGGCATTGAGAAACGTGCGGTCAAGAAACCAATACGGCAGCGTGGAGTCGTACCACGTATCGCGCCATAATTTCGTTTCGCTCGACAACCGATCAAAATTCTCCGCCACATACTCCGCCACCGCCTGCGCCGACGCGAACCGCGTGGCATACAGCCGCCCGCCCGGCAATTTGTCCATTTTCAAATTCGGGAAATGCCACGTCAGTACAAACGTCACCGTGGCCGATTGCCCCGCATCCAGCCGCAACGCGCGGCCCACTTCCCCCGCCAGCGGCGAACAGAATGGCGCGGTGGCATCATCACTCGCTTTTTCCGCCGCATCGCCTAGCAGTCCCAACCCCATCGTGCCGAAGTCCGCCCGGTCTTCCAGTGGCCCGGTCTCCGCGGACTGATCCGTAAACGTAATCTTGCCCACACCGATATTGCCCCAGCCGCCGCTTTCCGCGTCCACAATCTCGATCACCGCTTCCGCGCCCTTCAGATTGCACACATCAAACGCTTGCAGCGCCATCACATTGCTCGCCTGACCCGTGATCGTGCGGACCACCTTCCCGTCCACCACCAGATTTACACACGTCTTGCCCGCATGATTGCCGCCCCCCACCCACAACTGGATAAACCGGTGCTCGATCGTGAAGGGACGGCTCGTCAACTTGCCCGTGGCGCCATCCTTTTCTTCAACGCCATTTCCCGGAGCCGCCGCATGCGAATTCACCACCCGCTTGGTGTCCCCGCCGACATCCCCCTGATACGCCGGAATCTCCGATTTCTTGATTGGCCCCGCGCCAAACGCCGTACCCTCCACCGTCCAGCCGTCATACGTCTTCTTGTTCCAATCCTCAAACACCACCTCCGGCTTCGGTTTCTCCGCAGGTGATTCGCTCTTCTCCACCGAACACTGCAAAAATGTCAGTCCTTGCTTGCGCACCACCCGGTTTCGGCGCAGCGCGTCAAGGCCGGAGGAATTCAAACACACCGCATTCTCCAGACGCCCGGTTAACTCCGCCTCCAACGGTTGCGCGCTCGTATTCTTCACCGTGAATTGCATCACCGTGGCGGGCAGGCTCGAATCGTCCACATTCAACGGGATGAACGGCGAAAACGCTTCCAGCCGGACCTCCACCGGCACCCCCGCGTCACGGTAGTCCACCATCCCGATGGGATACTCCCCGCGAAACCGCACTTCCGAAAACCCGGTGCGGTCCAGCGCATGCGCGTGCCCCCCGATTTTCAGTGTAAACCCCTGTTCCAATGGCGAGGCGGGTTCCATCGGATGCGCATAATGGTCCGCCCCCGTGCTGATTGGTTTGTTAAAGATATCCCAATGCCAGAGTGTGCCATCCCCTCCCAGATAAAGTTGCCCGCAACCGATCCCGCCCACCGGCATCCCGATATACTTCAGTTCCGCGCCCGTGTACACCGCCGGGACGCCCCGCGCGAACAATGAGTTAACCCATGCGTCACTCAGTTTCTTATCCGCCGGCACCAGTTTTTCAAAATCCTTGTTTTCAAACGGACCTGCCATCGCCGGCCCGCTTCCCGCCAGTACGGCCAGCATCCCCGCCCCCGTTATTTTGACAAACGTCCGCCGGTCTACCGGGGTGCGGCAGCCGCAACGGGGTGAACAGGGGATTCCGGATTCCGGCGATGGATGCTTTTTCATGGCTTTTCTCCAGGTTGATTGTCTCCGCGATTTGAACAGGAACACCCCGGTTTTTTCAACCCCTGCGCGTGATGCCACGGAGCTGCCCCCGGCGCGTAGAAAGCCGTTTTTAACGAATTCAGTCCCATCCGCGGCGCAATCGGGGTTAAAATGGGCGAAAAACTTGCATGGGGCGGTGGTTTTGGGGTAGCATGGGGAATCCGTAACGCTGATTATGCGGTGCGGAAGCCTGTCGGGCGGTGTTCCACAGATTTCGGCGGGGCGCTGGACAAAGATAAATGCCGGGACAGGCACCAGAACACAAAGAAGTACCGGGCGAACCGCAGAGGTTTGTCTTAGACCGCCGCAAAAAAACCTGTGGAATGAATGAAAGCCAGTGTGTGGTTTGCCATTACCTTTTGGAGGGAGATGCTAGTATGTCACATCGTCGGTCTCATTACCTTTCACCCCCGTCTTTGGGACGGATACTGCTGTGCGCGCTGGCGCTGGCAATCCTGATCCCGGCGG
>CAYXPO010000003.1:0-28452 GCA_964466925.1 uncultured Nitrospirales bacterium | reverse complement strand
AGGAATCCCCCGCACCGCACCCCATGTTCAAACCCCGGGGCCAAGGGTCGGGGTTCATTTTCGACAAGCACGGGCATATCGTCACCAATAATCACGTGGTGGAAAATTCAGAGGCCATCACCGTGAAGCTCTGGAATGGAAAAGAATATCCGGCCACGGTGGTGGGGGCGGACCCGGAATCGGACCTTGCCGTGATAAAAATTGATCCGGAGGAGGAATTGACCGTGGCGCGGCTGGGGGATTCCGACGCCCTCAAGGTGGGGCAGTTCGCCATGGCCATTGGCAGTGCGCGCGGCTTCGAAGGCTCCACGTCCTTCGGCCACATCAGCGCGGTGGGCCGCGAAGGCCTGCGGGGGCTTTCCATGCAGGGGCTCACCTTTCAAAACCTGATTCAGACCGACGCCGCCATCAACCTCGGCAACAGCGGCGGCCCCCTGTGCAACATCGCGGGCGAAGTCATCGGGGTCAACACCGCCATCGTCTGGAACGCCAACTCCATCGGCTTCGCCATCCCGATTAACACGGTCAAAAACACCGTGCCCCAGCTCATCTCCGGGGGAAAAGTGACGCGCGGGTATCTGGGAGTGGCCATTGACGATGCCAAGGACTTTGCCGACGCGGTGGGCCTGCCCGACAAAACCGGCGCGATTGTCAAGCGGGTGCAGCCCGGCACGCCCGCCGAGCGCGCCAACCTCCAGGTCTACGATGTCCTGAGAAAGATTGACGGGGAAACCGTGCAGGGCGCGGAGGACCTGGTGCGCCGGATTTCATCGTTCGCCCCCGGCGCCTCCATTACCCTCGAAGTGTGGCGGGACGAAAAAGCCCTCGAAGTGCCCGTGCAACTCCGCGAACGCGAGTTGTACGCCGTGCAGCCGGACCGCGAACAGTATATTCTTGGCATGCGCCTGCGGCCCGTGACCAAAGAACTGCTGGAAAAACTGGGGCTTCCTCCGGAAACCGAAGGCATTCTCATCACCGGCATCAAGCCGGACAGCCCGGCGGTGGACGCCAAACTGATGGACGGCGATATTCTGCTGGAAGTGGCGCGGCAACGGGTCAAAAATCCCGGGGAACTCCTCGAGGTCCTGAAACGGCATGGCGCGCCCGGAAAAGCGCTGCTCGTGCAGTTTGTCCGCGGCAAAAATGAGCCGGATATCACCGCCTTGCGAATCCCCAAAGAATAGGATGGCCTCATCATGCTCGAACGGCGCGCGGAAGTGCTGGTGGTGGACCGCGATCCCGCGGTGGGCCGCCGCCTGCTCGGCCACCTGCATGGTCACGGCTACGCCGCCGAATGGGTGGATGAGGATGAAAAAGCCTTCAACCGGCTTGACAGCCATCTCTTCGACGTCCTCGTCACCGAACTGAATGTGCCGCGCGTGGACGGCATGCGGCTGATGTTGGTCGCGAAAGAACGCAATCCCGAAGTGTGCGTGGTTTTCATCGCCCGCGAACCCGATATCGCCCTCGCCACCGAAGCCATGCGCCAGGGCGCGTATGACTTCCAAACCAAACCCCTCAATCTGGCAAAACTGGAGGCCGTTATCCAGCGCGGCCTCGCCCACCAACGCTTGGTGTACGAACAAGTGGAACTCAAGCGCCGCCTTGACGAACGCTTCGGACTCGGCAGCCTCATCGGGCAATCCCGGCAAATGGTTCAAGTCTACAACGCCGTCCGCCAGATTGGCCCCACCCAGGAAACGGTGTTGGTCTTTGGCGAGCCCGGCACGGGCAAAGACCTTATTGCCCAGGCCCTCCATAACCTCAGCCCCCGCCGCGACGAACCGTTTGTCCGTTTCAACAGCGCCCACCTGTCGGAAACCGTGATAGAACAGGAACTGTTCGGAGGCCTCGAGCGCGGCGCGGTCCGGCAAGGGCGCTTTGAACTGGCGGACGGGGGAACCCTGTTCCTCGAGAGCGTGGACGGCCTGACGCCGCGGGTGCAAGAAACGCTGTTGGCGGTATTGCTGCAGCGGCGCATTGAACGGACAGGCGGCGCCAAGCGGATTCCCGTGGATGTCCGGGTCATCGCCGCGACCAATCAGCGGCTGGACCGTCTGGCCGAAGCGGGCGCTTTTCACGCCGGCTTGTATCAACATCTGGCGAAGGTCTCCATTGAAGCGCCCGCGTTGCGCGCCCGCCGCGATGACATCCCCCTGTTGGTGAATCAGGCCCTGCGCGCCGCCGCGGAAAAGCATGCGCGCCCCGTCATGGGCATCACCCGCCATGCCATGAATCTGCTGCTCAACTACGACTGGCCCGGCAATGTCCGCGAACTCCAAAACGTCGTCGAAGGCATGGTGGCGACCGCGCATGGGAATGAACCAATCACCCCGGGCGACATCCCCGAATACCTCCGCCGCAATGTGGCCCCGGAAGCCGGTGAAATCCGCCTGCCCGCCGGCGCCTCGATGCGCGATATCGAGCGGATCGCCATCGAAGAGACCATGAGCCTCTGCGGGCATAACAAAGAAAAGTGTGCGAAGACGCTCGGGATTGGCCTTCGCACACTCTATCGCAAACTTAACGAATACGGGCTCCGGTAACGGGGACTATTCCTGCGGCTTCTCGGAGCTGGGGGCCGGTGTATCTTTTTTCTCATCACTGCCCTTCACGGCTTCCTTAAACTCGGAAATCGCCGTGCCGAGCGATTTGCCCACGCCCGCCAGTTTGCCGCCGCCAAAAACCACCAATACAATCACCAATATGATGATCCACTCTGTCATACCCGGCATTGAAATCATGCTGCTATTCTCCTCATAAAACGCGCCTCATCGCGCGTATGCTGCCGAATTCACCATTATACTCCGTATCCGACTCCTTTACAAACCCATTTGTTTCATGTTTCATTCAAGAGGGCCGCACACACCCGGCGGGTGCGCGTGCAGTCCGTTTCGGCCTTGGTGCGCCCGTTTTTCCCCGAAACATCGCCTTTGCGCCCCGGTCAGACTTCCGCCTAAGAACGCCTATCCCGCCTATGAACAACCCACGAATCAGACCGAACTCGTTTCTGTCGTCCTGGACTTGGGCACGCCTGAGGAAATCCGCCCGCGGGCGCTTGCGGGAACTCACGCATGACCCCATTGCCCCCCTGATGCAACCGGCCTATCACACGGAAGAGACTGCGTTTGCCATCAAGCCCACCGTACGTCTCGTGGAAGATTACCAACGAATCACCGGCCTTGGGGGACAAAGCGGCGATAAACGCAAAAAATCCTGGACTTCCACCCAACCATTAAATAGAATCACTGGGACGTGTACAAGGACACATGCCCATTTTGGGACAAATGCCCTATTCTTGGGAACAAGCGGGAAATGGCAAGGAGATATGAATCATGAACAAAAAAATCCGTTGGGGGGTGCTGGGATCGGGCGGCATCGCGAAACGGCGGACGATCCCGGAGGGCATAGTGCCGGCGTCGAATGCGGTGCTGGCGGGCGTTTTCGATATCAATGCCGAAGTGAATCGGGCGGTGGCGGCGCAGTATGACGCGGCGGCGGCGGAAAGCGCCGAGTCCTTGCTGGCCTCGGATATTGACGCGGTGTACATCGCGAGCCCGGTGAATGTGCATTACGAACAGGCGCTTGCCTGCGCGCGCGCGGGAAAGCATGTGTTGTGCGAGAAACCCTTGGGCATGACGCCCCGGGAGGCGGAAGCGATGGCGGCGGCGTGTGCGAAGGCGGGGGTGCAACTGGGGTGTGCGTTCATGATGCGTTTCCATGCACAGCATCAGGCCGCGCTCAAATTGATTGAAGAGGGCCGGCTGGGCAAACCGGTGTATGCCCGCGCGCAGTTGTCCTGCTGGTATCCGGCGATTCCCGGGGCGTGGCGGCAGGACCCCGCCTTGGGCGGCGGCGGCTCGCTGATTGACATGGGCGGCCACTGCATCGATCTTCTGGAAATGTTTTTCGGCCCGGTGAAACGCGTGGCCTGCATGATCAACACCTCCGTGCAGTCCTATGCCGCGGAAGACAGCGCCGTGGCATTGCTGTATTTCGAGAACGGCGCCATGGGAACCGTGGACGCCTTTTTCTGCATACCCGACAACAGCAGCAAGAATATTTTGGAATTGTACGGCTCAAAAGGGAGCATTCTTGCGCGCGGCACCATCGGGCAGGGGATGCTCGGCGAGATGACAGCCTATCTCGAAAGCGGGGATGCGGGATACGACGCGCAACAGGCCCGCGCCGCCGCGGACGGTTTGGTGATCGCCCCGGAACCCGTCAATATGTACCGCGCGGAAATCGAGGCCTTCAGCCAGGCGCTGCTGGACAAGACATCCGCGCCCGTGGGGATGGAGACGGGGTTGCGCAGCCAAAAGGTCCTCACCGCGTGTTATGAATCCGCCCGAAGCGCCCGAAGCATTGAAGTGGCGCAGGGTTAAGTGATTTCATCATAAAGAGTTAAAGTATAACGCGATTGTAAAAACCTTCCCGGGTCGAGAGGGGTCTGTTTACTGTTTCCAGCGAAGGGAAATCCGTTAATTCGCGAAAACGGATGTTTGCTGGACTTTTACGGTACGTTGCTGTTATACTTACTATGCGTGAGAAGTGGATAGTATTCTGAGGTGGTAGGTTGCTTAAGTTTTCCTGACACGAAACGTGTATTTAATGCATTCAGGAGGCGGAACATTCATGGAATGCGGGAGTGTTTTTCAACCGGCGGGCACGGCGGGCGAGGTGGAAAAGCGCCGCGCCGAACGGGTTAAAGTGGGTTTGAAAGTACTGCTTCAGGCGGATCATCCGGTGCGGGTGGGGCCGGGGATTACGTCGGATGTTTCTCAAAGCGGGATATGCGTGATGACGCGCCATGAATTGCATCCGGGCCAGCAAATCGAAATTACCATTCCAACGCATGCCTGCCCGGGCGAATTGGGCCTTCCGGGGGAACTCCGCGGCCGTGCGGTGGTGCAACGCGTGGAAGTGACGGACCATCATACGCGGAAAGCGGCGTTGCGTTTCCTGCCGGGGTTGGCGCACAGCATGGAATGGGCCTTCTTTATGGCGTTCCTCCTGGGCGTGCAGCCCAGCCCCATCATGGCAAACTGACTCCTCCAGCGCCTCCGTTATTTTTTACAGGGCCTTTCACGGTATACTGCCCCTGTTTCCACTGGAGACAAACCGAAAGGAACCGCTATGCCCGAGCCCGTGGATCGCCGGAATTTCATCAAAGAAACCCTTGCCGTGACGGCAGGCGCCGCCGTGGCGTTGAGCATGGAAGAGCGCATCCTCATGGCGCACGCCCAAGAACCGTTGGAGGCCCCTTCGCTGGCGATTGCCCCGCAGAAACTTCAGGCGGGCCGCGTGGGCAATGTTTCGATCAGCCGCCTGATTTGCGGCGGCAACCTCATCAGCGGCTACGCCCACAGCCGCGACCTCACCTATGTTTCCGATCTCCTAAAGCATTACTTTTCCGATGACAAGGTGATGGAAACCTTCCGGCTCTGCGAGTCCAACGGCATCAATACCGCCATGCTCAAATTTGATCAGGACACGGTGCGCATCCTGAAGAAATACTGGAAGGAAAAAGGCGGGAAAATCCAGTGGATTGCCCAAATTGTCAATCCGGAAATCATCCCGCAGGACGCCGAACGCGCCCTTGATCTGGGGGCCATCGGAGTGTTCACCACGGGGCAGATGGGCGATGCGCTGGTGCGCGAGGGCCGGGTGGATTTGCTCGCGAAGGCGGTGGAGACCGTGCATGCCCGTAACGCCATCGCGGGCGTCAGTTGCCATAACCTCGAGGTGATCCTCGCGTGCGAAAACGCGGGCATCAAACCCGACTTCTACATGAAGACCTTCCATCACAAAAACTACTGGTCCGCCAGGAACGAAACACAAAACGACAACCTCTTCGAACAAGAGCCCGAACGCACCATCGAGGTCATGAAAAACCTGGCCACCCCCTGGATCGCCTTCAAGGTGCTGGCCGCCGGGGCAATCCCCGTGCGCGATGGATTCACCTATGCCTTCGAGCATGGCGCGGATTTTGTCTGCGCGGGCATGTTCGACTTCCAGGTGGCGCAGGATGCCGCCATCGCCAAGGAAGTCATCGCCGAATTTCAGACCCGGCCCCGCCCCTGGCGCGCCTGATACGATTCAATCGTTGCCCGTCACCGTTGACGGATTTCTCCGAATCCGGGGCGTTGGCCCGTGCATCGCAACACGGCCTATGACCGCGGAAGCCCTTTCGCTTCGTTGCACCGGTCTTTTTTCGGAAAATACGCGGAAGGCCGGAGATTTATCCAAAGGGAGGCCATCACCACCAAGAAGAAGACCACCACGGTGGCGGCATCCACCCAAAACGCGTCCGCATCGCCGCCGGTGGCGGCATCCAGGAGGAATTTGATGTAGGATTGCGGCATGTTGGTGTGGCCGAGATGTTCGCGCTCGGTCCAGTGCCAATCGGTGAAGGGGCAATAGCCGAAGCCGTAGTGGAGGCCGAGTACGAACCAGGAGAAGGCGGTGAGCAGACACGCGGCGAGGTGCAGGCGCCGGGCGGGTTTGAAGAGCCAGCCCGCGAGGATGAACAGAATGAACGCGGTATGGAAGAGGAAAAAACCGGTATCAAGCAATCTGTACATCATGGAACAACACACCTTTTACATGAGCGTATCACAATGGCGGCCTGTCAGGAGAATTGCGCGACAATGGCGAGGCCGGTGGCGACGCTGGTGAAGGTGTCGCGCTGCTTGATGCGGTCTTCGCCGTAGCGGTCATTGAGCATGGCGCGGATGGCGGGGATGAGGCTGGTACCGCCGGTGGTGAGGACGAAATCAATGTCCCCGGGCGCCAGGCCCGCCAGGCGTTCGGCCTCTTCGATGCTGTGAAGCATCTTTTCCAGCGTGTGCTCGATGATGTGGGCGAATTCGGTGCGTTCGAGGCGTTCCTGGATGTGCAGGGCGTCCATCTGAAAATCAATATCGGTTTGAAGCAGGGAGGAGAGCCGTTTTTTCGCGGCTTCCACTTCACGCGCCACGGGGTAGCCGTAGTTGCGCTGGATCAGAAGGCGCAACGCCCGCAATCCCTCGGGGTAATTGCACGAGGCTTCCGCCGCCAGCAACCAGTTGATGGTTTCTTCGTTGTTCAGTTTGTACAGGTTCTGCCAGTCGAGGATGTTGTTGTAGAGGTATTGCGGCATGGGCAGTTGGGAGGGGCCGTAGCGGGCCCGGCTGCCGAAGAGGGGGAACAGCTTGTCGCGAATAATCTCTCGGTCAATGGCGTCGCCGGCCACGGGAACGCCGGCCACGCTGAGAATTTTGCTCTTGGCCAGGCGTTCGGCGATGTCCTGCGCGGCGCTGAATTCCATAATGCACCCGTCGCAGGTGCCTCCGCCGATGTCCACCACCATCAGCCGCTGGGACTGGCCGGTGGCCATGGCGTATTCCACACAGGCGCCGACGGGTTCATAAAAGAAGACAATGTCCTTGAATCCGGCGATCTGCGCGGCGTTGTACAGGCGGCGTTCCGCGATCTCGTTATCGTCGGCGCGCTCGGAGAACCGCACGGGGCGGCCCATCACCACCCGTTCGACCGATTCGCCCGCGGCTTCGTCGGCGGCGTCCTTGAGGCGTTTCAGGAGGATGGCCACCAATTCTTCGATTTGGTAGGTGGTGCCGAAAACCTCGGTGCCCCGGAACCCGCTGTGACGCAGCAGCGTTTTCAGGGATTGGAAAAGGCGTCCGGGGGAATTCACTTCGATGACGGCCCGGGCGCGGACGGCTTCGCGGAGGTTGGGGTCCACGACCCCGGGGCGGTAGGTCTCGCTCTTGTCCGGTTCCGAACCCACATAGGCCTCGATGGCGATCCCGAGGTCCACCTGGCGCAGGAGCACTTCCCGGTCCACATTGCGTTCGATGAAGGCGGTGGCGGCGGCGCGCCCCACGATGGGCTCCCCTTCCCGGGTAATGTACAGAAGTGAGGGCAACGAGGCGGGTGCGTCGTTCAGGGGATCGAGTTCGAGAACCCGGACACCCTGGCTTCCGGCGATGGCCACACTGGAGTTGGTGGTGCCAAAGTCTATGCCACAGTGCATGTTAGCCACAGAATAAACCTTGTTTCATTGCCCAATCAGGAACTAGACCCAAAAAACCTGGCACTTGTTTCGGGGTTTGGCGGGAAACCCCGGAAAACAGCGCAGTATAGCGGAGTTTGGCGGGTGGGTTCAAGCATTTTCAGCGGGCGCGGCCGGAACACATTAACTCTTGACAAGCGCGCCGTTTTAGTATTAAAATTGATCCATGCCCAATGGACTAATCTTAAAGAACCGGGTTCGGGAATTCCGGCAGCAACAGCGCCTGCGCCAGTCGGATTTGGCGGAAGAAGTGGCGGTGACACGTCAAACCATTCTCGCCATTGAGAAAGGCCGGTTGAATCCTTCGGTGTATGTCAGCCTGCGCATAGCGCGGGTATTGGGGGTGCCGGTGGGGCATGTCTTTTATCTGGATTCCCCCGCGCGGGAAAGCGGGCCGCTCACGGAACTGGGTTAAGAACGAAAAAACACGTCCGGGCCGATATGATCCGGACGCCTTTTTTTTTGTTGGCGTGAGGAAATTATTCGAAGTCGAGGTCGTAGCTGTAGACGCCCTGGCGCAGGCGGCTGCGGACCTTGAGTCCGCTGTTCTGAAACACGGATTGCATGGACTTGTTGACGTCCAGCACTTCGGCGGTGAAGCCCGCAATGCCGTTTCGGCGGGCGATGCGGGTGAGGTGTTTGAGAAGGAATCCGCCGATGTGGCGGCTCTGGAAATCGTCGCGCACGACGAAGGCCACTTCGGCGCGGTTGGTGCGCGGGTCGAGGTAGTAGCCGCCCATGGCGACGATGTCTTCGCCGTCGGATTCGGGGATGGTGGCGACGATGGAGACTTCGGTGCGGTGGTCAATGTAGACGAATTCCTGCATTTGCTTTCGGGGCACCCATTTCATGCGGCTCATGAACCGGGTGTAGAGGGATTCCTGCGAGAGGGAGTAGAACAGTTCGCGGACGCGGGGTTCGTCGGTGGGATGGACGGCGCGAATGGTGAGCAGGGTGCCGTCGTCGAGCAGGAAGGTGGTGCGGATGTCTTTGGGCCCCACGACAATCTTGCTGCTGAAGTCGGCGAGGTCGGCGCGCACGTATTTGGCCTCGATGGCCTGCCGCAGGAGGCGTTCGCGGAATTTGGGATGCGCGATACTCATGAGGGCGAGGGCGCGTTCCTGCACGCTCTTGCCGTGGAGATAGGCCACGCCGTATTCGGTGACGACATAGTGGACGTCGCCGCGGGTGGTGACGACGCCCGCGCCGGGGCTGAGGTGGCACACGATGCGGGAGACGGTGCCGCCGCGCGCGGTGGAGGGCATGGCGATAATGGGTTTGCCGCCCTGGGAGCGGGCCGCGCCGCGGTTGAAATCAAGCTGGCCGCCGATGCCGGAGTAAAACCGCTGTCCGAGCGAATCGGCGCACACCTGGCCGGTCAGATCGACTTCAAGGGCCACGTTGATGGCGACCATCTTGTTCTGCTGCGCAATCACGAACGGATCATTCACATATTCCGTGGGATTGAATGAAAACGCGGGATTGTTGTCAATGTAATCGTAAAGGCGCTTGGTGCCGAAGCAGAAGCTGGCCACGACTTTGTTGCGGTCCAGGGTTTTGCGTTCACCGTTGACCACGCCCGCTTCAATCATGTCAATGATGGCGTCGGTGAACATCTCGGTGTGAATGCCGAGGTCTTTCTTGTCCTTCAGGAATTCCAGCACCGCCTGCGGTATCTCGCCGATGCCCAATTCGATGGTGGCGCCGTCTTCCACGAGGGCGGCGACGTATTCCCCGATTTCGCGGGTGGTGGGGCTGGGTTCGGGGGGCGGCACTTCGATGACGGGCATGTCAACGGGCACCAGATAGTCCATGTCGTAAATATGGATCATGCTGTCGCCGAGCGTGCGGGGCATTTGCGGGTTGACCTGCGCAATGACCACGCGCGCATTTTCCGTGGCGCTGCGGACGATGTCCACGGAAACGCCGAAGCTGCACAGGCCGCGCTCATCGGGCGGGGTCACCTGGATGAGGGCGACGTCAAGGGGAAGGCGCCCGGAACTGAAGAGCCGGGGGATGTCGGAAAGGAAGATGGGGGTGTAGTCGCCCATGCCTTCCTGAATGATGTCGCGGACATTGTTGGCGATAAAGAAACTGTTCACGGAAAAGTGGGAGACGAGTTCCTTTTCGGCGTAGGGGGCCTGTCCGATGGTGAGCAGATGCACGATTTCCGTGTCGCGCAATTGGCTGGAACGGGCAACCAGGGCGTGCACGAGGGCTTCGGGCTGGGCGCAGCCCGTGCCGACAAACACGCGCTGGCCGGGTTGCACGACGGCCACGGCCTCTTCGGCGGTGGAAATCATCTCGGCGTATTTTTGCTGCCATTGCGGGTCGTAACTGATTTTGTTCTCAGTCATGGTCTTCTTCTACTCCAGCGAGGGTCATGCGCGCGTCGGCCACAATCGGCGGAGTACCCACTTCGCCGACGATAAACGGATTGATGTCCATTTCAATGATGTTGGGGAAATCGGTCACCAACTGGCTGATGCGCTGCAAGGCGCCTGCAATTCCTTCCAAATCCACCGGCCCCTGGCCGCGCGCCCCTTTGAGCAACGCGTAGGACCGGGTGTTCATCAACATGTGCATGGCTTCTTCCTTCGTGATGGGGGCGAGGTAGAAGCTGACGTCTTTCATGACTTCGACAAAGATGCCCCCGAGGCCGAACATGAGCATGGGGCCAAATTGCGGGTCCCGGTGCATGCCCAGGATGACTTCCCGGCCGGGCTTGCCCATCATTTCCACGTACACGCCCTGCAACCGGGCTTCGGGGAGGCGGCGCCCGATGCGGAGCATCATGAGATCGAAGGCGTCGCGGACCTGCTGTGCGCTGGCCAGGTTGAGTTTCACGCCGCCGACATCGGATTTATGTATGACGTCCGGCGACACAATCTTCATGGCGACGGGATACCCGACGCGGTCCGCGATGGTCACGGCCTCTTCCGCGCTGCGGGCGAATTCGCCCGGCAGCACGACGAAGTCGTAGGCCGCCAAAATTTCTTTCGCGTTGACTTCGCCCACTTCTTTGAGGCCCATGCGGGTCTGGCGGGCAATGATGCGTTCAACACGGCGCCGGTTGACCGGGAAGCGGGTGACAATGCGCGGGGGGCGGCGTTTCCAGGCGGCGTAGTCGCACATGGATTTCAACGCGGCCACCGCGCGTTCCGGTGCGGGATAGTCGGGGAGGTTGGCCTGCACGAATTCCTCGCGGGCCGGCATTACGTCCTGCCCGCCCATGAAGGCCGCCAAAACGGGTTTGTCACCGCGCAAGGAAGAGATGATGGCGTGGGCGGTTTCCGCGGGGCGCGACATGGCCTGGGGCGTGAGGATGACCACGACGCCATCCACGGTGTCGTCATCGAGGGCGGCGTTGAGGGCCATGGCGTATCGTTCGGGATCGGCATCGCCGAGGACGTCAATGGGATTGTGCACGCTGGCCGCCGGGGGGAGTTTTTGGCGCAGGGCCATGGAAATCGAGGATTCGAGGGGCTTGACCTGCATGCCGAGATTTTCCACGGCATCGGCGGCCATGATGCCGGGCCCGCCGGCGTTGGTGATGATGGCCACGCGGTCGCCCTTGGGCAAGGGTTGCATGGCGAGCGCGGTGGCGTAATCGAAAAGCGCTTCAAAATTGTCGGCCCGCACCACCCCCGCGCGTTTGAACGCGGCGCCGTAGGCGATATCGGCCCCCGCGAGGCTCCCGGTGTGGGAGGAAGCGGCTTTTCCGCCCGCCTGCGTGGTGCCCGCTTTCAGGATGACGACCGGTTTTATGGCGCTGACGGATTCGGCAATCTTGATGAATTCGTCGCCCATGGTAATGCTTTCAAGATAACAGGCGATGACCTTGGTCTGTTCGTCGTCGCGCAGGGCGAGGAGCAGATCGGTTTCACAGAGGTCCGCTTTGTTGCCGATGCTGATCAGCTTGGCCAGCCCGACGCCCCGTCCGGCCGACCAGTCGAGAATCGCGGTGCACAGAGCGCCGGATTGCGAGATCACGGAAATAATGCCGGGTTTGGGCATTTGCGACGCGAAGGAGGCGTTCATGTTGTTTTCGGTATTGATGAGGCCCAGGCAATTCGGCCCCAGAAGCCGCACGCCTTTTTCCTGGCACAAAACCGCGATTTCGCGCTCGAGTGCGGCGCCTTCCGCGCCGACCTCCTTGAAGCCCGCCGTGATGACGGTGATGGCTTTCGCGCCCGCACGGATGGATTCGTCAATGGCGCCTTTCACCAGTTTTGTGGGGACCACGATGATGCTGAGGTCGAGCTGGCCTTCCACCGCGCTGAGGTCCTTGTGACAGCGAAGCCCGAGCACTTCATCCCCCGAAGGATTCACGGGGACAATCCTGCCTTGAAATCCTGCTTTCAGGAGATTGGAGAGAATGGCGTGTCCAACCTTGCCGGGGGTCCGGGAGGCCCCAATGACAGCGATGGTTTTAGGGTACAACAATGCTTGAAGCATGAACGGTATTCCTAGTTCCGGGCATCGAGGATATGCCCACTGCGCTTGCGCGGTTGATCCCGCGTCCGATACGCCTCATTTCAGGCAAACGGCGTTGTTCTTATACCACGTTTCCTACTCATTTTTCCAGAATGATCCCGATCTTCCCGCATGAAAGACGGTAAAAGACCGTCCCCGGGCTTGCAGGGCGGGGGGTTACCCCCTTCAAACCGTGGGGAAAGCCATTATGCGCCTTTGTGCCAAAGTCTGTCAATTTAGTAGGATACGGAAGGATGCGAATCAAGGACAGGCCCTATCGCAGCATGCGCCATGGCGCGGGCTGAATGAGGAGAATAGGTGATGTATACGTGGATGCGAATCCTGGTGGGGAGCATGGTGTGCGGCGGTTTCGCCATGGCCTCGGGACCGGGGGTGCAATGGTCGCACGGGGGGCTGGAAACGCTCGAGGCTTCCCCCTGTGCGGTGGATGTGGTGGAGTCTCCGGGCCTTGAAGTGATTGCGGCCGGAGGGGAGAACGGTCTTGTACGGTGTTTGAACGCGCACGGCGGTTTGGTGTGGGAATCCAAAACGCCCTTGATGAGCCGGATAATCACGCCGGCGGCGGTGAGCGCGGTCATGCGCTCAGGAAAGCGGACGGTGGCGGTGGCCTCGGAAAAGGGCGTGTTAAGTTGTTTGGACGCCACTTCGGGCGCCGAGTTGTGGCGGCAGGAACTGGGCGGGGCCTGTGCCGGGGTGGCGTGGGCGGATGTGGACGGCGATGGACAGGACAATCTGATAGTGTTCCTGCGGGAGAAAGGCATTTCGGTTTTTGGGGAGCGTAACACGGTGTTATGGACGTTTGACGGCTCGGAATTGGGCCGCCCCCTAATCTTGACGCAACCGGGCGCCGTTTATGATGTGGATGAAGACCGGCGCATGGAAGTATTCGCGGCGGATGCCCAAGGCGTTTTTTGCATCGACGCGAAGGGGAAGCTCATGTGGCAAACGGCCTCGGAGGCGCCCTTGACAGGGGCCGTGGCGGTGGCGGGGCCGGGCCAGGATGGCATTCCCCGGGTGTATTGTACGGGCACCGGGGTTTTGGAGGCGTTTGATGCAGGGATCGGGGATTTGCTTTGGAAAAGTCCCGTGGACCTTGTCGCCGCCCAAACACCGGCCCATATTGCGTTGGGCGATATAGACCGGGACAATGCGGTGGACGTGGTGGTGACGGTGCCCGGAGCGGGGATAGCGGCGGTTGGCTCGGAGGGGAAGGTATTATGGACCTACACCAACGATACCCCCGTGAGTTCTCCCTCCATCGTGGCGGATGTGGATGCGGACACGACCTTGGAGGTGGTGGCCGGGGGCGAAGGCAATCGTCTTTTACTCATCTCCGATGAGGGAGAATTGAAGGCTTCGTGGCCGGTGGATGGCGTGGTGCGGGTATCGCCCCTGGTGGTGGACAGTGATGTGGACGGCCAAGTGGACCTGATCTATGCGGACGACGCGCTGCGTTGCGCGGGACTGGGGCATGTGTATGTGTCATCCCTGCTTCCCTGGCCGATGGCCCACGCCACTGTGGGCCGGGTGAATGGGATAGGCATATCGCTGGAGAATGAAGCGGCGGTGATGGAGGATACCCGGCCTTTATTGGAGAATGGCGGATTCGAACAGTTTGAGGACGGAATGCCCATGGGCTGGACCCTGGAGTCTCCGGCGGAAAACGGGTGTGCGCCGGATAGGGAGACCAAGCTTGCGGGGGTAAGCGCGGTTCGGGTGCAGCCGGTTTCGGGGCCGGTGGTGTTGCTCTCGGCCCCGGTGCCTGTTCCGTCCGAACTGGTGTCAATCACGGCCAGTGTGATGGGCCAAGGGGCCGGTGCGGCGCGCGCGGCGCTGCGTTGGCTGGGAAAACACGGCGTGCTCCGGGAGGATGTTCTCAAGGAACAGCCGGATTTGGGAACCGGATGGAAACGGTTCATGGCGGGCAACGCCCGTGCGCCGCTGGGCGCGCATTCCGTTTGCCTGGTGTTGACCGCTTCGGAAGCGGCGGGCGCGCCGGCGCATTGGGATGAAGCCCAGATGATGGGGGTATTCCGCCTGATTCCACAGGCGTTCGTGGCGGTGAACCAAGTGGGCTACGAACTCAATGCGCCCAAACAGTTCACGGCGTGGTGTAATTTCAAGGTGGACGAGGCCGAATATGAGGTCATGGGCCCCGAGAAATCTCATAAGGGCCTGTTGGAGTCGAGAACCCGGATCACGGGCGCGAACAACAGCGACTGGGGGTATTATTATTGGCGCGGCGACTTTACCTCGTTCAATGAACCGGGCACGTATCTGATCCGGGTAAAGTTGGGGGCCATCACCGTGCAAAGCCCTCCGTTTTCCCTGGAACCGGATTTGTTGTGGCGGGTCACGCTCCCGCTGGCATTGACGTGTTTCCGCTATCACCGGTGTGGAACCGACGTGGCGGGGTGCCATCTTCCCTGCCATCTGGATGATGCCTCGGGGGAGCAATCTCTGGCGGGCGGATGGCATGAAGGATCGGACTACAGCAAGATCAACACTCCGTATTACACATTGGAGTTGGCCACCACCTATTCCATTGTCCGGCACAAGCTGGGAGTTCAGACACCGCTGGAGCGCATGTTCCGGGATGAAGTGGTTTGGGGCGCGGAGTATCTGGTGCGGTCCGCCAAGGCGGATGGAAGCGCTTGCGCGGGGCTGGTGAGCAATCCGGACTATTGGGGGGCGCCGGACAAGGAAACGGACAATCAGCCCGGAACGGGGGATGAGCGCAAACCGGACCCGAATGGCACGGAGAATCCTTCCCTGGCGGCGGCGGCGCTGGCGCGGGCGGCATGGTTGTTCGAAGAAACACCGGCCTATGGGGAAACGGCGGCACGCGGGCTGCAATGGGCGTTGGACCACAGCCAACGCGGCCCGGCGCAATTTTCCGCCGCGACGCACTTGTATATTGCCACGCATCAAGCGGCCTATGGGGAATTGGCCACGGCGCTCCTTCCCGCCCCCGACCCGGCTTGGGGGGAGGCCATCGTGGATTATGACGCGGAGTTTGATCCACTGGGGCCCAAGAGTTTTGATCTGGCGTTGATCTTGCGCGAACGCGCCCAGGCACTGTTGGCGCGCGCGGACAATCCTTTTGGCGTATATGCGCCCGAACAAGACGGGCACACCGTTTTCTTTGGCCCGCCGGAAGCGGGCGGCGCACCACATGAGGGGAATACCCGGCAAATCCTGGAAGCGGCGTTGCTGGTGGCGCAGGCGTACCGCTATAGTCCAATTCCAGAGTACAAGAAGTTTGTGATAAACCAGTTGAACTGGATATTGGGCAATAATCCCGCCGGCGTCAGCTTGATGGAAGGGGCGGGCCGGAAATTCCTGCCCACGTATTATCACCGGTATGCCGCGGGCGGACTGGCGCGGGGCGCGGTGCCGGGCGCGGTGGCCAACGGTTTCACCGGGCGCGGGCCGGGCGATGATCGCCCGTATGTGGATTTGAGCGGCGCGGATCGGCCCGATGCGGCCACGAATGGCATTGATCTGCACAACACCCTGCTTTACATCGAAACACTTTGCCATTTGAAACGGAACGTGGTGCTCGAATGAAAGGGAACCGCTTGCCCTTACTGGACCGGGATGGATTTCCGGGCGCGATGGGCTGGCTGGCCGCGCTGGCCCTCCTTTTTTCGGGAACCGCCGGAGCGGGGGAGCCCGCGGAGAAATGGGTGTATGAAGCGGCCTCCAATCTCTACGCCCCGCCGCTCGCGGCCGATGTTCATCCTGCGCCGGGCCTTGAAACAATTGTCAGTGACAGTGAAGTGCGCCGTCTGCGCTGCCTTGATGCCCGCGGCCGTGAACTCTGGGTGTATGACGGGCATTGGACCAAACGGCTCATTTCCGCCGCCGCCCTGGATACGGCATCCGGCCTCCTTGCGGTGGGCAATGCCGACGGGCAAGTGTGCTGTATCGAGGCGCGCACGGGAGCGGAGCGCTGGCGGAAGGAAGCGGGGCCGGTGGAATGGGGCGGAGGCGTATGGGCGGATTTGGAGGGGGATGGCACGGCGGAGTTTATCCTGGGCACGGAGGACCGGGGGGTGGCCGCCTTTGCCGCGGACGGAACCCTGCGCTGGCACACGAAAGGCAACGGCCAAAACCCTCCGTGGTCCGTGCGGTGTCCCTTGGCCGCCGCCGACATAGACGGGGATCGCAAGGCGGAAGTTTTCGGCTGCGGAACCTGGGGGCCGTTCTGCCTCAACGGTGATGGTTCCATGCGTTGGGAGCAGTGTACCGGCGATGATTTCATCAGCGCGCCCGTGCTTGTCTGCACAAAGAACGGATGGGTGCTCTATTGCGCCTCACGAAATGACGCCCTGCTGTGGGCGGTGGACGCCGCCGCCGGAACCGTCCAATGGTCCACGCCCTTATTGGGGGATGTGGGCGTGTACACCGGGAGCGCCCTTGCCTTGGGCGATCTCAATCAAGATGGCGCCGCGGAGATTGTGATCGGGGATATGGCCGGGCATCTTTACGCCGTAACAGAGAAAGGAAAAGTGCTGTGGATGTTCTCCGCGCAACAAAGCACGCACATCAACGCCACGATGGGGGATGTGGAGGGCGATGGGCGGATTGAAGTGCTGGCGGCCTGTGGCGATCACGCGCTTTACTGCGTGGACGCCAACGGGCAATTGAAGTGGAAGTATACGGCGGAACTGCGCCTGATTTTCCCGCCCGCTCTCACCGACGTTGATCAAGACGGGAAAACCGATATCCTGTTCGGCGGCAGCGACCATAAGCTCCGGTGTATCACGGTGGAAGGGCGCTTTCGTCCGGAATGGCTGCCCTGGCCCGCGCGGCGCGGGGATGCGGCGCAAACCGCCCGCGGAACCCTGCCGGGACAGGATTCGTTTGTTCCCGTGGCGCGCACCCTGTTCGTGGAGGGCGATTTTGAGGTGGACAAGACGGCGGGCGCGCTGTCACCCTGTCCCGAAGGCTCCGCGTTGTTGGCGCAACGGAAATCATTGCCCAAGGGCTGGTTGTTGGACCCAGGGCATTCGGAAAGCGTCCTGGACGATTCGGTGGCGTTTACGGGAAAACGTTCCATGCGCCTGCACGGCCCCGTTACACTCCGTTGCACACCCATCGCGTTGGAGTCCGCGCTAAAAGCGGTGCAGGCATTCCTGCATGTCAAGAGCGAAGGGGGCGTGCGGTGTTATGTGGATTGGATGGATGCCCGGGGGCGCATCAACACGCCGCCGGAGGATTTCCCGCAGGAACCCGTCCGGGACGGCTGGGCGCGGTACCGCCAAGACTCTCTTGTGCCTCCCGCGGGCGCGCAAGGGATGCAACTGGTCTGTACCGTGGACGCGGGCCGCACCGCGTGGGTGGATGCCGCGGAGATTCACGGGACATACAATGAGATTCGCGGCGCGCGGGCGCTGGTCAATCAGGTGGGCTATGATCTCGGCGCGCCCAAGTTTTTCACGGTCCAGGGAAATTGGAAAGCGGCCGTGGCGCGCTTTGTTCTGCTCCGCCCGGATCAGAGTGAGGCGTACCGCGGCGAATTAACCTATGCCGGCCGCATTACAGGATGTTACGGGCAGGACTGGGGGCATGAATATTGGCGGGGCGATTTTTCCGTATTCGATGAACCGGGCCACTACCGGATACGTATTCTGATGGACGAGGTTCAGGACCTTTCCTGGCCCTTTGAGATAGGAAAAGACCTTCTTTGGGAGCGCACGGCCCGTCCCGCGTACCGGTTCTTCTATTATCAACGCTGCGGCATGGAAATACCGGGATTCCACAAGGCCTGTCACTTGGATGATGCCGCCGGTGCGGACACGAAGCAGCAGTACGAATTGTGGGGCGGCTGGCATGACGCGGGTGATTACAACAAATATCACAACGCGCCGTATGTATATGGTCTCGCCAGAGCGTACGGCCTCCAGCAGAAGCGCTTTGACGCCCAAGATGAAGACCGCACGGGCGTGAGCGATTTTCTCGAGGAAATTGTCTGGGGCGGGGAGCATGTGCGCCGGATGATCGCGCCGGACGGTTCCGCCTATGGCGGCATTACCTCCGGCTACGGCTATTGGGGGCCGCCGGAACTCGAAACGGACAATCTTCCGGGCACCGGCGACGAACGGCCCATCAGCGGTCCGGCCACCGGAAATGATCCCGGCCTCCATACGGCGGCACTCGCGCGCATTGCGGCGTCCGTGGCCGATCCCGGGCCGTGGCTGGAACCCGCCGAACGCAGTTTGCACTGGTCGCTCGAACACAACCAGCGCGGCGCGGCGCAATTCAGCGCGGCCGTCGATCTGTATCGCGCCACCCATGACGAAAAATACGCCGCGTTGGCGCGGGAACTGTTTCCAGGCATCGGCGCCGCGCCCGAAGTGGTGGACGCCGTGCAACGTTTTGATGAAACCTTTCACGAAGATCACGGCGGGAAATTGCGCGCGGCGTTAACCGCGCGGACTGAAGAAATTTTGGCGCTGGCGGAAAACCCTTTTGGCGTGTATACCTTTGGCCCGAAGGAACGCCCGAACTTTTTCGGCACGCCGGCCGAGGGCGGAGGCTGGCACGTGGGCACCAGCAGCCGCCTCATGGAGGCCGCCACGATTGCCGCCCTCGCCCATCACTATGATCCAGACCCGCGTTTTCTCCAATTCATTTACGATCAATTCAACTGGACACTCGGCGTGAATCCGTTCGACATCAGCCTGATGGAAGGACAGGGAAGCACGTTCCCCCCCAGTTATCACCAGCGGCTCACCTTTGGCGGCGTGAAACGCGGCGCCGTGCCCGGAAGCGTCGTCAACGGCATCACCTGGCGCGCCCAAGGCGATGATCGCCCCTTCTTCGACATGAGCGGCGCCGACATCCCCGCGTTCGAGTCCAATGAAATCTGGCTCCCGCACAACACCCACTACCTCAACGCGCTCGCCGCGCTGTACCCAAGCCGGTGAAATGCGGTCTCCACGCACGGCTATTTGGACAAAAATCCCTTGGGGAATTCCTTGGGCGGTTCAAACTGGAAGGCGGTGGTGTCGGGGGTAATCCGCACGGGCGAGGTGAAGGTGAAGGGCGCCTTGCCCACGCCGGGGAAGGTCAGTTCCACCATGTAGGCGGTCCAGCCCTTTTCCGGCTTCACAACCCGCCCCACATACACCCCGCCGCCCTGATCTTGCAAGTCCGACGCTTTGTATTTCGGCCCGAAGACGTCTATGCGAAAATCGCGGGCGTCCGGATTCGTGGCCTGCCACAATTTCACCGCACTGGGTTTCGACGGGGTTTCCACGCGGATCGTGTTCTCATCGGGGAAGGTCCAGGAGTACTGCGGGATCGGGGTGTTGGTCACGATTGATTGAAAGAACGCCGTGACGGTTTTGGCCACGGTGGCGTTGAGCGGATGACCGGTGTTGGGCACATACCGCAAATACGTGGGGCCGGTAAGGTCTTTCAGATAATACTTCCACGAGTCGGGCAGGAAAAACTGGTCACCGCACGAATTGATCAACAGCTTCGGCATGGTCATGCGCGACCGGTACGTATAGGGGTCCACCACGCCCAGCATGGCGTCAAATTCCTTCGAGCCCAGCCAGTCCATGATGTTCATTTCCGTGTAGTCGTCAATGGCCGGCGCCCACTGCCCGTACACGGACCAATGATGCTTGAAGGACGGCAGCACGTTCAGCAGATCGATGACCATCGGCACGCAGGCGATGACCCGCTTGTCCACCGCGGTAACGGTCCAGGTGGTCCAGCCGCGTTTCGACGCCCCCGCCACCACAAAATTGTCCACCTGTTTCCGGCCGCCTTCCGGGCTGGCGCAAAACTCCTGAACCGCGTCCATGCCCCGGACCACCCCCTTGGTCATGGGCAGGCGCAGCAGCCATTCCGCGTCGCCGGTCCGCATGAATTTATCCCAGGTATACGCAATAATCGCGTCTTCCGTGCGGGTCCGGTCCTCGCCCGCGAATTTCAGCGGTTCATTGGGTATGCAACTGACCTCCACCACGATGGCCTGGCTTTCGACGGCCACTTGGCGCAACAGCGCATCCGTGCGTTTGGGCGGCTCCTTCTTGTTGCTGCCCCCGCCGATCAACAACAGGGCCGTGTGGTGCTTGAGTTTTTTCGGGCGGATAATCGTGACGTAATGCTGCCAGAGGGGGCGGTCCACTTCCGCCGCGCTGCGCCATTGCTGCGAGGTCATGTCCAGCACGTACGCCGTCCACCCATCCCCTTTCTCGGTGGAAACAAGCGTATAGGAAAAATGGGGGTCGGGCGTGAACACATATTGGTCCAGGGGCGTCGGATGGGCGGTCTCCCGCGCGGTATTTCCAATGTCCACTTTCGGCGCATGCACACACCCCGCGACCGACAACGCCAGAACCGTCAAAATAACAAGATAGGCTTTTCCAAATCGCATGGCGACCAGTCTCCTTCACGCATTTGTTGATGATACGTCACCCCAAATTGGACTTCCACATGCGGAAAAAAGATTCACCCGTGTTACATCGCATAGATCAGAGTGGAGACGACGCCCGCATGACCCGCCAGGAAGAACAAGGCGGCCAGGACCAGCAGGGCCACGATGATCGGGGCCAGCCAAAATTTCTTGCGAACCCGCAAAAAGGCCCAAAACTCCCGGAGCAATTCCATGTATACATCCTCGGTTACTTGTGATATCTATTGTACGGTTCCTCCGCGCCGGTGATCAACCTTGAAAATGAGAAAGAGTCTGAACACTCCCAAAACGGCTCGCCAGCTATATATATACGACCACTACTTGTTCACGTTCAATCGAAACGCGAGTTCACGTGCAGCAGCCTCCGGAAATGGGATGCGTCTGGCAAGCTTCTCCACCGTTTTTGCATCAACGTCGTACTTTTCCCCCATCACTACGCTAAACCAGCGTTCGCGGTCCATAACGACGCGGTACATCTTTTCGTCCTGGGTTTCGGCAACGTAGGGCAGGTAGAGATAGATGGACTTCCCGCACCGTTCCGCCTTCGCTCCAATCCGATCTATACGCCCCGTTCTCTGCTCAAGGGTACTGGGATTCCAGCAGAGGTCATGATGGATTACATGGCGGCAGTTGAGATGCAGGTCAACACCTTCGGCCAGCACGTTGCTCGTAATCAGGATTTCAGGATAGAACGGCGTGTTGAACGTCAGCATCAGGCGTTGACGGGTATCGGATCTTGTGGAACCGTTGACAAGCCGAACGTTTGGAACGAGTCGCTCAGGGCGTTCGCCCTGAAGTTCGTCTTCGGAAAATGCAAGCGTTGTGTCCCTCCCAAAGTGCGAACCTGTTTGAATCCCTTTGACCGCCTCGATATAACGTCGCCGGTCATCGTCTCCGCAGTGGTCAACGAGGAACCGGAAGAAGTCCCTTAGGAGATCCTGAAGGCACATGCCGGAGCTGTCGCGTGTCGTCAAAGCCTCGTTCATTGAATCTGCATCGAGTTGCTCGTGTAAAGGAAAGAATCGAACCAGAAAAGACGGCGTCCGTACGTTGCGCCGGACAATATCGAGGAGGTCATCGTTGTATTCGGCAAGCAGTGGGAATCTCTTGAGCAACTCCCCCGACGCTGCATCGCACGCCCGTCTGATCGGAGAGTCCTCATCGAAGAAGCGTTTTCCTATCCTTTCCAGGCGTTCATTCACCTCGGCGGGAGGGCAGCCCATCTTCCGCGAACCCTCGCTTTGGATTACGTGATTGACAGCCTCGGAAATCCGCTGGCGCAACACTTTCCCAGTGGCGATATAGTGGCAGAACACAACTACTTTTTCACCGGTACGCCAGAGATGAAGTGTGCGATTGACGGTCGCGGCGATCTTGGGGTGGGAAATGGAGGCCGCCGCGTCACCATGGGGTATCAGGCGTTCAAGCTGGTCCAGATACCAGCGCATGGCATCGGTCGGCTCAGGGAGATTTGCTTCGTCATCATCTCCATCCAGCATCTGACGTTCGGCTTGACGACGGGCCAAGCGCGTTTGCAGGAATGCTTCGTAGCTGGATGCGAGCCCCTCCGCGAATACGGGACGTGATTCGGGGGCTTGTGTTGTGGCGCGGGCCGCAAGTAGGAACGGGAGTAGAGCTTCGCCATGAATGAGCAACCCGGCATCGGCAGTTTCGTTTCTCTCTATGAGTATTTCGCTGCCAGGACGGGCGCAACGGCGTGCAACGCCTTCGTAGGGACGGGGAAGGACACGGGGCTTAAGGTGGCGTATCACCCATGGCTTGAGTGCCTGCTCCGCTTCGCGCATTCGCCTCTGTGTATTTTCGTAGGATTGGAGCACTTGTTCACCGGTCGCCGTTGCACCATTTCCCTGCCGTAGCGAAGCCCACCATTCATCTTCCCGTTCAAACCTCTTCCCATTTGCTTGAAGGTCATCCGTTTGGAGACGCCCCCATGCCGTGTCCAGGGAAAGCGCAGCGGATTGCGCCGCGTCAAGCGATAATCTCAGCTTCTTTATTTCCTCCCGAAAACCCTCCTGACCGCAATCGGGCGCAAGGCGTGACTTCCATGAGATCCCGTCGAAGCGTTCCAGTACCGAGCACAACTCCGCATGACCCAGTTGGAATGGAGTCGCCGTCAAAAAAAGCATGCGTTCGAAGGCCCCGGCCAACGGCCCGCGTGTAACCTGTTCTGCATCCTCGGCAGCTTCGGCATTGCGGAAAAGCGAGGCGAGTTGCGTATTGGGGTTCTTAAGATGGTGCGCCTCGTCGAGGATGAGCAGCGGCAAGCGTAGTTTCAACTGATTCACGCTCTCCTTCCACAACTCGCGCAGTTCGTCATTGATGGCTTGCCGGGCCTTTTGCACCCGCTGTTTGTAGGTATCGGTACGGTGTTTCGGTATCTCCTGGAGAGCCTGGTACACGGCCTCCGTGTTCATGTGGAACAGTATGTTCAAAACGGCCTTTGGCACAGGGTCATCGTCGGTCTCGGGGTTGTTGTCCCCCTCGGGGTCAATACCCCACTTGCTCAGGATGGACAGCCAGTCCACCGGGGAGTTCGTCAACAGTTCAATCCAGATTTCCTGGCCGTGTTTTTCGACCCAAGGCATGTAGAGCAGGTCGGCGAGGATGCGCGATAGTTCTCTGCGCATCTTGGGCACGCCGTGGCGGCCCCGGATCGCCTGGGCAACGATGGCGAGCTTCACCCATTTGTCGTCTAGATTGCGGCTCATGGCTCCGTGGGTGACGAAGACGATCTGCTTGCTCCGATTGGGTGGATCGTCGAGGAGTTTCAGGAACTCGATGGCGCGCTCCGCACGGCCATATCGAATTTGTTCAGCTATGCCGGGGGCGATGCACTTCTGCCGGAACAGCTCAAAATCACGGGGCCACTTCTCCTTCAACGATGGAGGGACCATCACCACCACAGGCCGCCGCCCCCGGTTGGCCAGGGCCACGGAAACGGCCACCGCCAACGCCACAAAGGTCTTGCCCATCCCCACTTCATCGGCGAGGATGATGCCGGGGCGCTGGCTCAGCCGCTTGAGGATTTCCTTCGCGGTCTGCTCCTGCCGTTGGGCATCCTCTTCGGAGATTCGCTCCCGAACGTGGAGTTGTATTCCTTTGAAATATGGATAAAGGTAGTTCATGTCAAAATAGTCTCGAATACTTCCTGGACATAAGCTTTCAGATTGGCCGCCTTGTCATCGAGGTCCACATCGGCGGCCTTCTGCAGTTCGGTAATCACATCCTTGATGGCCGCCTTGGTTCGTGCAACCGGCAGATATCCTGGGAATGAAACAGGTTTCACACGCACCAGTTCCAATGCCAGTTCAGACAGTAGGAATGCCTTTTCCTCCGGGCTTTGTCCTTCCTTCACAAGGGCCGCAATCAACGCACGCACCCCAACGGGGCCATAGAACCGCCAATGCAATCCTTCCTCCGTGGCAACCGGGCGCTCCAAACGGTCCCGGAGAGCGCTCAACGCCCAGGAAACGCGCCGTGTTCGCTGCAGGAGGAACTGGCTCGTGTCTATGCGCTTGTGGGGGTCCACAAGAATCTCCGGCATTGGAAGCTTTGCTTTCCCTTCTTTGCGTTTCAAGTATTCGCTCAAGACGCGATGCAGGGGGCGCGCAGACGTCAGAATGTCTATCAGTATTTCCAGTGAAAGTGATCTCAATTCATCGGGCGACGGCAAGGTTCTGGATGATTCCACATTGATGGGCCACCATGCGCGCCCGCTACCGTTTTCCAGGGAAACCCAGAACCCCGAGGGAGGACGAATAAGTTTCCATTCATGGGTGACGGTCACCGGTTGGCCCTCCTGCAGCCAGCCCCGTTCTGTCAGGATCGTCTCATCATCGCTCTCCGCAAAGACCGCCCAACCCGGTTCCGGAACACCGGCGAAAGACATCTCAACGCTTGCGCACTCCTTCTCATCAACCTTGTAGATTGCCGCGCCAAAAGCGGCAGGGAGCGCGACTTCTTCCGAGGGTGTTTCATCTTCGTTGTTGAGGGAGCCCTGCCAGTTGATGGCATCAATATCCAGAGCGATAGAAATGGGAAACGCATCGTTAAGGGCATTGGCCATCTGTGGCTGCTTGTTTGAGTCAACGAGGAAGGCGACATTGGCTTCGAGGTTTCGAGCCGAACTGAGCCCAAGCCCGGCGCTTGTGAAGTTACTGGACCCAATCATGTACAACGTCCAACGGTCATCGTCAAAGGAGATCCCCTTCGCGTGCAGGGGCCGGGCAGCCTCCAAATCGACTTTGCGGATATGTGTTTCGACGCCAGGTCTACCCGATGGCTGAGCTTTCAACAGGGACTCCGGCGCATGAACAAGCGTCTTTCCATCAGGGGTCTCTTCTGCTTCCAGGTAAAAAGAAACCCTTGCATCGCCACGTTTGCGCAGCCGCTGCCAGATTTCCCGCGCGGGTAGATTGGGGGCGTTCGGCGGATCGAAGAATGGGCTGACAACATGCGCATCCGTCGGCGGGGTGTTGACGGGCCAAAACCGCGTCAATGATTCCAAAGCGTGCGGCCTGTCCGGCCCCACAAGAACGGGGTATGCAGCCACTCCTTTGCGAATGGTTTCCTCATCGGTGCGTCCCCAGTTTTGTGGTGTTCTTTGAACTTTGTCGAGGAGTGCATAAACGCGTGTTAATGGCGGCGAAACGGGTTCCGAATCGGCACGGCTGCGGTTTGCACAATACATCAGGAATTCGGCTACCTCCTTGAGTATACGAACAGGGTGGTCACCGTCCTCTCGATAGTCAAAGGTCCCAAATATTTCCAAATTCCGACGGTAGCCATCCTCAGTCAGGTTGGCCGAGGCGATCACGACCCGTATCACGTTCGACCACACCAGGAGGCTTATTTTTGCGTGCAGGATACCTCCGGGAATGCGCGCGGGCAACAGGTCCCACCGGAGACTCCGGGGACCCTTGCAGTGATGTTGATCCACCACCGCACAGGCACATATAACCTGTGAAAGCTTCTCTTCACGTTCAATAAGATATAGCGGACCATCTTCCGTTGGGTCCGTTTCCAAGGACAGAAAGCGGCTCAGGCATTCTTCTTCAAAAAATGACGACGAAAACGTGAAACTGGTTGCAACGCACCCGATGGGCACACCCGCATCTTTGGGTGGCACCCAACTGTCCAGGAGCTTGCCGAATCCTTTTTGTTTGTCTTTTTTCTTTTTCCCCATCTATTTCACCAATCCCAGGTCGCGAGAAAATGACAAAAGAGGCCCGGTCCGGTAATAGTGCACGTACTCATCCTTGTGAAGCCCCGGTTTATCCCGGAGATAGGCGGGGCGAATTAAGTAAGTGCCGTCATCAAACCGTTCAAGCCAGGGTGCCTTGCCATTGGGTGGTTTTCCACGCTGGACCCGGCGATGGTGTTCCACCAGACTGGCCGCCCACGCTTCCACGGGCTGGCGCTCGGATATCCCCTGAAATGTCTCCTGAAATCGGTAAGCAAGTTCATATGGGGCGAGCATGTCCAGCAAACGCTCGTATAGTTCGGACAACTTCTGGGAAGCTGATTCGACGCTCTTGCAGGCACTAAAGTCACGGGGAGAAAGCCTACGTTTGTTTGTGGACATCTCATACAGGCAGTCATCGAACGCATCCTGCAGCAGGCGAGAGAAGCGTTCATATACTTGAATCGTGTCGAGAAGGTTACGCAACGCATCACCGGCTGTGCGACGCAACCCGTTGTGGAAGATCTTCTCGGAGAGCGAACCATCCGGTTGCGTTTGCGAGAGGGCTGACTGACCGTCGGGGCTAACGAGGAACTCAATAATGGGCCTCCTGAACCCGTCGCCTTCGCGCCTGAGTGCATCGCGAAGTGCTTTGCCTTCCTTCTTCCCTATGTCATCCGGGGCCAAATGCTTGGCCAGGAAGTTCCAACCATCCCACCCTCCGCTACGGCAGGTGCAACCCTTTGAGAGACCGTCTTCGACCGCATCGACAAGGCTCCGCCGCCATTGATATCCCGGCCCTTTGGTGGAATCATAGAATCCCTGCAGGCCTTGTTCCTCGGCCCAAATCGACAGGATTTCGTAGCCTGTCTCGCCCAATCGGTTAAGGGTTTCCACGCGAAGTTCACGGGCCAATGTGCGATATACCCCGTTGAAACCGAAAACACGCGGCGTCTTGAGATATCGGGATGCCGAAAGTGGAACGCCGTCCCGGACGGCGGCTATCGCCTTCTCTGTTCCTGGAACACGGTTCAGACGGCCCGATGTTCCAAGAACCCGAATCAACCCTTCGACGACATACCACTCGAAGACCTGCCACGGTTCGCTGACTTCGTCGGCGGCAACTCTCTCTTCATCGAAATCTTTGCACACGGCGAAGGAGACGGCCATCGCGGTAAGAAAACGTGGCCGCGACTGACGCTCGCGGATGCCCGGCGCGAGCCGAACCGCCAGCGCATCGGCAATCGCATACAACCCCAGCGGGTCAATGGTCCCTTCCTGCGATTGCTTCGGATCGCTCTCTGACAGTAATGGTGCAAACATGCGAATTGTTCAGACTCCCTGCTCCAGCACTGGCCATGGTTCCGTGCGAAGGCCAGTGAACTCCATCCGCAGGCAAGCAGGTTGGAGACGGGTCCCCCGCGAACCACACAAATGTTAGTATAGGCACTCACAAAGGTTCAGGTCAAAAGCTTATGCCTCAAGTTGCTTGGCACAGGCCATCGAAGGCAGACTACTGCCGGTATTGATGGAGGAAGGGCGTTATCAAGGATGCCGGAGTGCGCATGGAGTTGCCAGACAAGACAGATTCAACGGAACGGTGGCCGTGGCGCGTGTTTTTGTGCATCACGCTGGGGCTCACGGTTTTCTATTTGTTCCTGATCCTGGCGGGGCGCCTGAACATTGGCCAGGGAGACGCGGCGCAACGCGTCCTGATCAGTTTCGATCAGGCGGACGCGCTGGCCGCCCACGTGTTTCAGAAAAGCATTTTTACTGATATTTGGCTTCCGGGTCACTTTGTGTTCCAGGGACTGATTGTCAAAGCATTGTGGGCACTCCATTGCTCCGATATCAGCGTCTATTTGAAAGCCCTTCAGATGGCGTCCGTGCTCATGGGCATGATCGGCGTGCTGGCCTTGGCCCGCGCAGCGGCGCTTTCGATAAATTTGGAAAGCGGGGCCGCCGCCGGTATCGCCCTGTGCTCGCTTCCGGCCCTGCTGCTGCTGCTGCCGTCCACCATGGCGGAAATGCACACCTTCGGCTTCCTGGGGGTTGGCCTGTGGCTCTACATGCGGCATCTGCATGGCGGGGGCGGCATGACGGCCCTGTTGTTTTCCGCCTTGGCCTTTCTCCTGGCCAATTTCATGCGCATCGAGGTTTTTGTGTTCAGCGCGGCGGCGGGCCTGTTCCTGTTCTGCCGGAAACGATATTTGGGCGCCCTCCTGTTTTGGATGGTTTCCC
>CAYXPO010000002.1:0-32841 GCA_964466925.1 uncultured Nitrospirales bacterium | reverse complement strand
AAATGGCGCGCTCCTGATTATGATCTGGAAACAAAAATTCTCCGCTCCGGGTGTACCCCGAAAGACACGCGGCGCGCCTGCGCATCTATAACGGCTCTACGTCCTTATCAACTCCTTACTATACCTAATTATGGCGGTCCAGCGCAACCTTTTGCCCGCCTTGGGGTTGCGGAAACACAAAACGGGTTGGGGGTGCAGGGTGGGAAACAAGGGGGGGAGGGCCAAATGCGGAATCCTCCTTCGCCAAGGCTAAGGAGAACACGTGCGAAACGGGGGTGGATTTACAGCCTTTCGCACGTTGGCCGGTGCAGTGCACACCGGATAATGACGCATTCTGAAACAGCTTGCGTGGGCTTACGGCTGTGCTGCAATCCGAAGCGGATGGCGCGGCAAAAAAAGGGTCCCTGAAGGACGCTGCAAAACGAGGGTGATTGGGTTGCACAATATGTAATTTTTATTATATCTATGAACATTGCGAATTATGATGGAAAATTTGGAGGGCTGGAACAGGGGTTCTTGGCGATGAGGGTTCCATTGCCTCCATTTTGAAAGGGGCCGGATTGGCGTTCAGGGTTACGCCTCCGGTATTCCGGGTTTGCCCGCGTTTATGCAAGGCGGGGCAATAACCGTTTTCCGTGGCTTCCGTGGGACGGTAATGATGGCTTTACTTCATATTAAAGTATCTTGCATCCCGCTTTTTCCTATATACTATCGTTAAATACAGGAGATTGTGAACGATGCGGCTTGTACGAATCGGCGTGGCGGCCATCTCGGTGAAGGTGGGGGACTTCACGTGGAATGCGGGGCGGCTGCGGGTGGTCATGGAGGCGGCGAAAGATCAGGGCGTGCATTTGCTGGTGACGCCGGAACTGGGCATATCGGGGTACAGCCTGGAGGACCGGGTGTTCTGGCCGGACATCGCCGCGCATAGTTGGACGGCGCTGCAATCGCTGGCAAAGGCTTCGGAGGGGATCAGTGTGTTCGTGGGGCTCCCGGTGCGGTTGGACTCCATGATGTACAACGCGGCGGCGTTTCTGAGCCATGGCATGGTGCGGGGGCTGGTATTGAAGCGCCATCTTCCGACCTACAGCATTTTTTATGAGGGGCGCAATTGGACCGCGTGGACCGGCGGGATCACCGAGGTCAATGGCGTGCCCGCGGGCGATTTGGTGTTCAAAACGCCCTACGGGATGGTGACGGCCGAGATTTGCGAGGATTTATGGTCGGCGTCCAGCCCGGCCTATGAGCGGGCGCTGGCGGGCGCGGAGATTGTGTGCAATCCCAGCGCGTCGCCGTTCACGCCGCGCAAGAATGAGGAACGGAAGCGGCTGGTGCTGGGGGCGGCAAGCCATTTGAAGGCCGTGTACGCGTATGCGAATTTGTTGGGATGCGACAGCAGCCGCCTGGTGTTCGACGGGGGCGGCTTGATAGCCACGCCGGAGGAACTGGTGTGTGAGGGGCGGTTATTGTCGAAAAAATCCTGGACGCTTTCGACGGCGGTGGTGGATTTGGATGATATCGCGCGCCTGCGCGCGGAAAACACGACCTGGCGGCTGGATGCCTCGTCGAAAAACGGCGCGGGCCGGACCACGGTTATCAACGCGGCCGATTATGCCTTTCAACAAGCCTCCATCGCGGAATACGCGGCCCAATTGCCAAAGAATTTTTACGTGGGCGCGCTGAAAGACCGCAAGCACGACCGCAACCCGTATCTGGATGAATTGTTTGACGGACTGGTGCTCGGATTGCGGGACTATTTTGAGAAGGTGGGGGCGTTCAAGCGGATTCTGGTGGCGCTCTCGGGCGGACGGGACAGCGCGTTGTGTCTGTTGATGGCGGTGGAGGCGGCGAAGGCCCTGAACGAATGCACGGATCCCAAGCGCTATGCGGAACATGTCAGCGCGGTGTATCTGCCGAATCAATCGCTGAGCAGCAGCGGGACCCAGGAGGCGGCGCGTTCGCTGGCGCAGGAATTGGGCGTGCCGTTCCAGGTGGTGTCCATTCACGAAGAGGCGGAGGTGGCGCTGGCGAAGGCGGCGGAAATGGCGGGCGGGAAGAAAAACGTGGCCGCGATGGCGAAGCAAAACCTTCAGGCGCGGGTGCGCGGCGCAATGATGTTGAACTGGGCGAACAGCGTGGGCGGGCTGTTGCTGGTGACCTCGAATTTGAGCGAGGCGGCGGTGGGCTATACCACCACCGGCGGCGACAATGAAGGCGGGTACTCCCCCATTGCGAACATTCCGAAGACCCTCGTCTCGCGGCTGCTCGAGTATCTGGCGCAACGCGACGGCATCACGTCGCTGCACAGCGTGCTGGCGATTCCGCCGAGCGCGGAGCTTGCTCCAAATCAATTGGACGAAACAGACTTGATGCCGTATGTGATTTTGGACGACCTGATGTATTTGTATGCGCGGCGGCGGTTGTCATTGGCGGATTGCTGGCGGGTGCTGTGTCCGCGGCATCCGGACCACGCGCCGGAACAACTCCGGGAATGGACCGCCAACTTCGGGGCGCGGTTCTGCGCGAATCAATGGAAACGGGATCAACATCCCGTGGCGATGAAAGTCATGGACCTCGATTTGGACCCGAAAACAGGATTCCGGTTCCCCGTGTCGCAAAGCATCCAGCACGAACTCGATGCACTGAAGGAAGCGGAGTTGGAGTAGTGAATCCTATTTGTGCAACTATAGGTCTGTCGTCATCGCGAATGGACAATGTTTCTGAATCGCGCTTCAGAGAAGGAAGTCTCTCCCGTTTCAAAGCGAAGCGTGTGGCGCAAGTGCGTTCCCATGTGCACCATGGGAACGAGTCGAAATAAGTGTTTGAGAAAGCGCTGGATTTAGGGCGTCTTTCTCTTCAATGCAACAAAAAAGAAAGAGTGAACGGTTATGAAAAAGGCACGGTTTGTTCCATGGATTGTTTTGATTGCACTATCCCTAATGCTGCCGGCGCTGGCGGAAAACTCGGCGGTCAAGCCGGTGCCGCGCGGGGACGACTGGTGGAAGGCGCGGCATGAAGCGATGAATGAGCGGGTGAAGCAGGGGAATGTGGATTTGATCATGATTGGCGACTCCATCACCCATGCGTGGGACGGCGAAGGCAAGGCGGTGTGGGAGAAGTACTATGCCGGGCGCAACGCGGTGAACCTGGGCATCTCCGGGGATAAAACGGAACACGTCTTGTGGCGGTTGGACAACGGCAACATTGCGGGCATCTCGCCCAAGCTGGCCGTAATCATGATTGGCACAAACAATTATCAGGCCAACACGGCGGAAGAAATTGGCGAGGGCATCCAGGCCATTGTCAACAAATTGCGCGCGCAGCTTCCGCAAACCAAAATTCTAATCCTGGCGATTTTCCCGCGCACGCCGAAACCCGGACCGGACCGCGAAAAGCTGGCCCAAGCCAGTGCGATTGCGGCGAAAGCGGCGGATGGCAACATGGTGCATTACATGGACATCGGACGGGCGTTCCTGGAGGCGGATGGCACGCTGCCCCCCGAGATCATGCCGGATTTCCTGCATCCTAACGCGAAGGGGTATCAGATTTGGGCGGACGCGATTGAACCGAAGGTGGCGGAGTTGATGGGCGAAACGGCGGCGGGCAAGGCCCCGATAGGGTTTGTGCCGCTGTTCGACGGGAAGACATTGACCGGCTGGAAGGGGCTGGTGGAGAATCCCAAAACGCGCGCGGCAATGGCGCCGGAAGAACTGGCGAAGAAACAGGCGGCGGCGGATGAAAATATGCGGCAGCATTGGCGCGTGGAAAATGGCGTGCTGGCGTATGACGGCAAGGGCGAGAGCCTGTGCACCGCGCGCGACTACGAAGATTTCGATATGCTGGTGGATTGGAAAATCGGCCCCAAGGGCGACAGCGGCATTTATTTGCGCGGCGCGCCCCAAGTGCAGATTTGGGACCCCGCGCAATGGCCGCAGGGTTCGGGCGGCTTGTACAACAACGAGAAGAATCCCAAAGACCCGCTGGTGTGCGCGGACAAACCCATCGGCGAGTGGAACACTTTCCGCATCAAGATGATCGGCGAGAAAGTAACCGTCTGGCTGAATGACAAACTGGTGGCGGACAATGTCACGCTGGAAAATTACTGGGAACGCGACAAACCCATCTATCCGTCGGGCCAGATTGAACTGCAAAATCACAATTCGGAATTGTGGTTCCGCAACGTCTTCATCCGCGAAATCCCGCGCGGCGAAGGCTGGCGGGATTTGTTCAACGGCAAAGACCTGAGCGGCTGGGAGCAGGTCGGCGGCACAAAACAAACCTGGGGCGTGGAGAACGGCCTGCTCTACACCTCGGGCGGCGAAGGCGGCTGGCTCTCCACCACACAGGAATTCGGCGACTTCGAACTGGAGTTGGAATTCAACGTGCCGAAGGACGGAAACAGCGGCGTGTTCATCCGCGCACCGCGCGACGGCAATCCCGCGTTCGAAGGCAGTGAAATCCAGGTGCTGGACGACGACTCGAAAGCCTTTGGCGAATTGAAGCCCTGGCAGTTCACGGGAAGCGTGTATTCGACTATTGCGCCGTCCCGCCGCGCTTCGCTCGCGGCCGGCACCTGGCAAAAATTCCGCATCAAAGTCCAGGGCCAGAAGATTACAGTCAATCTGAACGGCGTCGAGATTGTAAACGGCGATCTGAGCGAACATCTGGACAAGGTAAAGGATCATCCGGGCCTGAAGCGCACCAAAGGTTTTATCGGCCTGCAAAATCATGGCTCCCGGCTCGATTACCGGAACATCCGCATCCGGGAACTGTAATTTTCTCGTGTAAATGCCCATTTCCGGGGAATCCCCTCCCAGAATGAGGAAGGATTCCCCGGATTCCCTTTCCCGCCGGGTTTTTTGAAGTGATTTTTGTGTGGAAGTCGTATACAATGAAAGAACCTGGTTGTGGTGCGCGGTTGACAGGGCCGATGTGAGATGGCAGGAGTGGCGTTATGAGCGACGAGAGCAAGTACCGGCGGTACGCGGAAAAAATTCGGATTTTCAACGGGCTCGATCCGGGGGAGGTGGAGTACATCCTTCACAACGGCAAGATATTGGTGTTCCGGGAAGGGCAGACGGTTTTTTTTGAGGGTCAATTGGGGAGCAACCTGTTTGTTGTGTTGAGCGGCAAGATTGGCATCTTCAAAAAGAACAAGCAGATCGCCACGTGCGTGGTGGGGGACGCCTTCGGAGAGATGGCGGTGCTGAACCATGAACCGCGCACGGCCACGGCGGCGGCGTTGTGTGAAACCAAGCTTTTCACCCTGGACGAAAAACAAATCAACGGGATTTTGGAAAAGCATGTCGCGGTGCGGATGCTGCTGAACATCATACATGTGTTGAGCGAGCGCCTGGAAACCGTGAATGAGCAATTGGCCAACATGGCGAAATTATAAAAAGGGTTCGCAATCCGGTATACTTGTCCGGCGCGTGCGCATGCGCGCCCTCCCGCGAAGTGCCATTGAAAAGCGCGTTGCGGATTCATGTCATTTCATGTCCATGAAGAAAAGGAGTATCCCATGATTGCGGAAAAAGAAGTCCTGGACGCCTTGAAGGTGATTATTGACCCGGATTTGGGCCGGGATATCGTCTCTCTGGGTTTTGTTAAAAACCTTCATATAGAAAAAGACGCGGTCAGTTTCACGCTCGAACTCACCACGCCCGCATGCCCCATCAAGGCGGAATTCAAGGCGAAGGCGGAGGCCGTGGTGAAGGCCTTGCCGGGCGTGCAATCCGTCCAGGTGACCCTGTCCGCGATGAAACCCAAACGCGTGACCACACCGGACATGGATTTTCTCGCGCCGGTGCAAAACATACTGGCCGTGTCCTCGTGCAAGGGCGGGGTGGGCAAGTCCACGGTGGCGGCGCATCTGGCGCGGGCCATACAACGCGAAGGCCATTCCGTGGGCCTGCTCGATATGGACGTGTACGGGCCGTCCTTTCCCACCATCTTCCGCATGCATCAACCCGAGGTGCGGATGTCCGGCAACATTATTCTCCCGGTCGAGGTGGACGGACTGAAAACCATGTCCTTCGGCTATCTCATTGGCGACAAGCCGGCGGTGCTGCGCGGGCCGATGGCATCGGGTTACGCCCTGCAAATGCTTCAGCAAACCGAATGGGGCGCGCTGGACTACCTGCTGATCGATCTGCCGCCCGGCACGGGAGATATCCAGCTTTCCCTCGTGCAGCAAACCACGCTGGACGGCGCCGTGATTGTGACCACGCCGCAGGCGCTGTCACTGGTGGACGTGGCGCGCGGCATCCTGATGTTCGAGAAGGTGAACGTGCCCGTGCTCGGCGTGGTGGAAAACATGGCCTATTTCACGTGTACCGATTGCGGGAAGCAACACCACCTCTTCGGAAGCAGCACCTCGACGTTCAAAGACCGATTCGGACTCGACACCCTGGCGCAATTGCCCATACTCCCCGGCCTTTCGGACGCGGCGCACAAAAACGCCGGCGCGGCGGTGCCCGCCTTTGCGGAACTCGCCGAACACGTCCACCGCGCACTCGGAAAACGCCGCGTGACGGATGAAAAAAAACCAACGGCGGAGATCACCCCCGGCTTCATCGTGGTGCAGTGGCCCGATGGCGCCCGGAGCCGGATTCCCAACCGGAAGCTGCGCTTGTCATGCCCCTGCGCGATGTGCGTGAGCGAATACACCGGCGAACCGCTGCTCGATCCCGGCAGCGTTCCGGAAGACATCCACGCGGAGGAAATCGCGCCCCTCGGCAACTACGCCATCGCCATCACCTGGAGCGACGGCCACAGTTCCGGCATCTTCTCCTGGGAACACCTCAAGAGTATCGAATGATTTTTTGATTCGCGCGTTGTCAGGGCCCCTTGCAAACAAGGGAGAATCGCGCGGGCGGGTATTTTCGGCGTACGTGGCGGATGTCGTTTCTGATCCGCGTGTATCCGCGGCCTCCGTGCCGCACAATCCTCTTTTTGCCAACAAGCAAGTTTCTTTTCTGCGAAATCCGGATTAGCGCAGGTCCGGCAGGGTGTCTTCGATACGCGCAATGACATCGGTAAGCGGCAGGATTTGATTGGCGTAAAACTTGACGGGGTTGCGCTTGCGGTATTTCGTGTCCAACGCCGGAACGGACAAAACCTTGGCGGCTTCCGGATGAATGGCCGATCCCGTGACGCGCACCATGCCGCGCTTGTGCAGCCACCGCACGCACCGCCGCACCTCCTCTTCCGTCCGCGTCAGCGTGTCGGGTTCCACAAAGCGTCCGTCCAATTTCCCGGCGATGGATTTCACCGCCTGCGCCAGCGCGGCAATCTCCACCGGTGCAGTTCCGCGATGAAGGCAATGCAAGTACAGCATCGCACACACCAGATGCGGAGCGTGAATTTCGATCAGATTGGAAATGTGCACGGGGAGTTGTTGATCAAACTCGCGCTGCGCCGCGCGGTCCGCGTTCGCATCAAGATACAACGGCGCCCCAAAAACCACCGCGCAACGTTTCGTCACGGGATGCGTGGTGCGCGCAATCGGCACCGCGGGCACCGGCTGCTTCATGCGGCGCTGCGCGTGCGCCAAAAAAAACGACGTGCCCCCCGGCTCTTCAATGCCTTCGCGGTATTCCATCGGCAGGCCGCTGCGGCTGCGGGTCCGCCCGGGAAACATCAAAAACGCGCCCGGCGTTTCCAGAATGGTCAAAAACGGCTTCAGTTGCGACCACTGAACACTGTCGCGCGAAATGCGGACCGCCCCGCACATCTCCGCAAGGTCATCCACGTTCACCGGAAGGAAATCCCAGGGGAAACCCCGGAAAAAATCATCCCGCATCATGAAATGCACCACCACCCGCATGCCGCTCGAATAATAAATGGCCGGCCAGATATAATTGGGATCATCCAGGCCAATGTGATTGCCCACAAACACCGCCGGATACGATTGCGGACATTGTTCCGGATTCACCACCCGCAACCGGTTCCAACGCAACACCTGCCGCCCCACAAGCGGCATGGCGTCCAGACGGTCCGTAAACATGGGCCGGCGTCCCCGCCCGGCCTTGTAGGCCAAATAGCGGAGCAACAGCCCTCCAAACACGCTCCATGCCCATAAGGTTTTCATAGGGCTGTATTGTAAGCGTTGTTAGCTTTTTTCGCAAGTATAAAAAACAATGCAACAAAACCCAAAATAGCCGTAGATATAACAATAAAATACGGAATATACCGAATATATAGTGGTCGTTTTTCATTTCTACCGCTTTTCTGCCGCTGGACTGGTACTACTGGCGCCAAAATCGCTAGAGTACTATATATTGTATATATAAGTTTTTCACATACAAAATAATGTGCTTTGGTGCCTGGAAATTGTTTTTATAGAAATCAATATATTGTGGTGCAAAAATATAAGCCGCAATATATTGTTGTATTGTTCCTTTGGCCGACACATGACACAATCCACAGAAAAGAACAATCCACTATATATTGTGTTTATAAAATTCATATACAGCATATAGCCGTTGCAATGCCATGACACATCAAGGGCCCTTTGCGACTATCGCCACACAAGGGGAGCCCTGCTATATGACAAAAGTGGCCACCATGGGGCGTGACAATAGGGATAATTTCGCAAAATAGGAAACAAAAGCGCACTACAGATTGTATTCTCAAACAAATCTACACAACAAATACGACTTAATGGGCGTGGAAGCCTTTTATTTTCAACAGGTTGTGGGCATCACAAGCCGACCACAATATTTTGTTGCATATAAAGAAGATATTTGTTACCATAGAGTGCACTAAAAGGAGATGAATCGAGGGAGCGGTACGAAGTGAGCAAGGCCAAAAAGATACGCGGCGATAGAAAATCTGAAATACTGGGCATTCTGGTATTGGGTCTCACGATTCTCCTGTTTTTGGCGTTAGTAACCGATGATTATCGTTCACAAGGACACACCCGGCGCTATCTGGACGGGATGTCCGCCATACCCAATTTACTGGGCATGCCTGGAGCGCTGCTGGCGACGGTGCTGGCGATTCTGGTGGGGGATGCGGCGCACATCCTGTATGCCATTACCTTTATATGGGGGTTGATGCTCTTTACGCACCGGCCGTTGGACCGGCTCCCGACGCGGTTTCTGGGGATGTTTGTGACGGTGTGTTCTTTGGCGGGCATATTACAGATAGATATTCACACGGGATTATCAAATGCACAGCCCGGCGGGGCCTTTGGGGCGTTTGTGGCGGACCGATTGTTTGTGCCGTTTCTGGGATTGGTGGGGGCGAACGTGGTGGGGTTTACTTTTTTGGCGATTGGCCTATTGTTATCCACAGATTTCTTATTTGTGCATGTTTTGGTGGCGGCCAAGCAATTCACGGTTTATTTACTGCGGGGCAACCTGATCCTGCTGAACGGTTTTCTCGCCCTGTTCCGGAAGCCAAAACGCACCGAAGACCTCACCCCGGCGGATACCTTGACCAAGCGCCCGCCGATATTGCGGTTGCATACCAGCGGGGTGGAAAAAACGTCCGGGATCGAAGCGAAAGAAGAGCCGCCCGCACCCAAGCCGCGTCCAATGCCTCAAATCATACCCAAGCCGGTGGAACAGGAATTGCCGTTTGACGCGGTGCCGCCGATGCCCGCGCCGGCGGCCGCACTGGAGGAGACCACCAGGGAGACACCGCGGGCGGTGGCGGAAGAGCTGGACCCGGTGCCCAGCGAGGGTCAGCTGGAACTGATGCCCACGGGCAACGGCTCGTTTTCGGTGGAACCCAAGCGCCGCGCGCGGAAGCCGCGCCGCAAGGTGGTGGCGATGGAAGAGCTTCCGCCGGATTACGAATATCCCCGGCAGTATACGCCGCCGACGATTGATTTGTTCGATCTTCCGACGCCCCGCGTGATTCCGAACCTGGGCGAACAGCTTCGCGCCACCAGCGCGCTGTTGGAAGACACCTTGCAGACCTTTGGCGTGGAGGCGCATGTGACGGACATCACGCGCGGCCCCACGATCACGCGGTTTGAACTGGAACCCGCGCCCGGCATAAAAGTAAGCCGGTTTCTTGCCTTGGCGGACGATATCGCGCTGGCCTTGAAAGCGCACCGGGTACGCGTGGAGGCGCCGATCCCCGGCAAGGGCCGCGTGGGCATCGAAGTGCCGAACGCGGAGCGTGATCAGGTGCTCATTCGCGAGCTGCTTGCCAGCAACACGTTCACCCGCAGCAAGGGCAAGCTGAATCTTGCCATGGGCAAAGACATTGCGGGGGAGGTGAAGATTGCGGATTTGACGTCCATGCCGCATTTGCTGGTGGCCGGCGCCACGGGCGCGGGCAAGACGGTGTGCGTGAAAGCCCTGCTGGCAAGCCTGCTGTACAAATTCACGCCCGACGAACTGCAGCTCATGCTGATCGATCCCAAGATGGTGGAACTCTCCATCTTCAACGACATCCCGCATTTGATCACGCCGGTGGTGACGGACCCGAAAAAAGCCTCCACCGCGCTGACCTGGCTGATCAGCGAAATGGAGGAACGCTACCGGTTGTTCGCGGAACTGCGCGTCCGCAACATCGAGGTGTACAACCAGAGCGTGGAGAACGGCGAGATCGAAATGGAAGGCGAAGACGACAGCCCCGCGCAATCGTTCCACCTGGTCCGCAAGCTTCCCTATATTGTGTGCATCATTGACGAATTGGCGGACCTCATGATGCTCGCCCGGGCGGAAGTGGAAGACGCCATCGCGCGGCTGGCCCAGCTCGCCCGCGCCGTGGGCATTCATCTCATCATCGCGACGCAGCGTCCGTCGGTTGACGTGCTGACCGGCGTCATCAAGGCCAATTTCCCCGCGCGGGTCTCGTTCCAGGTTTCCTCCCGGGTGGACTCCCGGTGCATCCTGGATGAAATCGGGGCGGAGCGGCTGATTGGACAGGGCGACCTGCTGTACCTGCCGGCGGGGCAATCCAAGCCCACACGCCTCCAGGGCGCGTTTGTAAGCGACCAGGAAATGAACTCGCTCATCCTGTATTTGAAGACGCAGGCCCCCCCGCAGTACCGGGACGAAATCGAGAATTTCGGCAAAACCAAGGAAAGTCTGGAGGAGCTGCTCGACGAAAGCGATCCATTATTTGACGAAGCAGTGCGCGTCGTGCTAGAAACAGGGCAGGCCTCCATATCCATGGTGCAAAGAAGGTTGCGAGTAGGGTACACTAGAGCGGCCCGGCTCATTGACATGATGGAGCTGCGGGGCATTGTGGGCCCCCATACCGGCAGCAAGGCGCGGGAGATACTGGTCAACGCGCCCCCGCCGGCGGAGGATGAAGTGGCATGAAACAGATACGGTTTCCCGGCGAGGCGTTCCGCACGCAGCGCGAAGCCCTTGGTGTGTCGTTTCAAGAGGCGCATGATCACACGCATGTGCCGATTGAATACTTGCGCGCCATCGAAGAGGGCCGTATCGAGGCGCTGCCAATCAAAGCCTATGCCATGGGGTTCATCAGCAGCTATTGCGCGTTTCTCGATCTGGACCCGGAACCGTTTCTTGACCAATTTCGCGCCTGCCTGCACGATGCGCCGGGAGAACGTCCGTTCTTCAACGCGCGTTCTCTGTCCACGTGGCGGCGTCCCCGCTGGACCCGGGATGCACTGGCCTGGGCCACCGTGTGCGCGCTGCTCCTGTTCGGCTGGTTCACCTACAGCGCGGTGGTGCGTCCGTTGTTGCAGGACATGCCCGCGCGCGTGGACGCAGGCACGCTGCCGGTCCCGCCCAGTCATCTGGACGATGGTTTATAAACCACGCCGGCTCTCAGGGTCCGCGGCGGCCTTGCATAAATTGATTGCCCGCGGGGGGGTGCGTAAAATACCCGTTGCGCGAATCATGGTATAGGGCATGCGGATTCTCCACATAACACGATACTTCCAACCCGGCATGGGTTATCAGGAAAACGGCCTGCTGGCGGCGCAGATGCGTTTGGGCCATCAGGTGCGGCTGATCACGTCGGACCGCTACCATCCGCATCCCGATTACAAAGAGACGGTCAACATGTCGGACGCGGAGCGCATCACGGGGGTGACGCACCGGGAGGAGGACGGTCTCGACGTGGTGCGGCTGCAGGTGGTGTGGGAATGGAAGGCGCATTGGTGGGTGCTGTGGCGGGGGCTCTGGCGCGCGGTGCGCGAATTTGAACCGGACATTATCCACACGCATTGCGCGGTGATTGCCAGTTCCACCTTTCAGATTTTATGGGGCAACTTTTGGCGGCGGTATCCGATTGTGGTGGACGATCACAACAATTACTTCAACATCCAGCCCTACACGCCCGCGAAAAAATTTCTCTATACCGTGCTGTTCCGGCGGATGATGCGTCCGGTGCTGATGAACTCCGTGGGGCGGGTGCTGGCCATCAGCCATGAGGTGCGCGATTACCTCGATCATGAACTGGGCATCCCGCCGGACGATGTGACGATCAGCACGCTGGGCACCAAGCCGGCGCTTTTTTTCCGCCAGCCGGAGGAAGGAAAGCGCATCCGGCGCGAAATGGGCATTCCGGAAGACGCCGTGGTGCTGGTGAACGCCGGGAAAATTACGCGGAGCAAGGACAATGACGTGTTGCTGGAAGCCATGGGGCGGCTGACGCCCCGGACGCCGAACGTATATTTGATCATGATCGGCGGCGCCCCCGCTGAATTGCGCAAGGAACTTGACGCCATTATCGCCAAATATGATTTGGCCCCGCATATTCGCTGGTTGAATTTCATGCCGAACAAGGATCTGCCCGCCGTATATTCGGCGGCGGACATCGGGGTCTGGCCGGGCGACGCGAGCATCACATATTTGGAATGTGCAAGCTGCGGCGTGCCGCTGGTGCTGCCCGACCGCGAATATTCCCGGTATGCCCTGACCAACAACAACGGTTTGGTGTTTGAACGTGGAAACGCCGAGGCCCTGGCGGAGGCGCTGTTCTCGCTGGTGTCCGACGAGGCGCGCCGCCTCCGGATGGGCGCGCTGTCCCGGGAATTGATCGAGCGGGAGTTGAACTGGGACGCGCTGGCCCGGCAAACCCTGGACGTGTATCAACAGGTTATCGCGGCGCGGCGGCCGGCGCGGAGCGTCCCGCATACGGCCGCGAAATAAGCCTAACGGAAACGGAAACGACGGACTTCGGAAGGAGCAAACAGAGCAATGGACCCGGAAACGCAAGAACCCGTGAATGGCGTGGTTATCCCCCTGAGTTATGTGCGCATCCTGCGGGAAATGCGGGCGCATCTGTGGGTTATCGCCGCAGGCACCATTGTTGCCGCGCTGGCGGGGCTTGTCACGGCTTTTCTATTGCCGGAAACGTATGAAGCCAGCAGCACGCTGGCCCTGTTCCCCACGCCCTTCAAGCAGGCGGGCGGGGAAGCCAGCGCCTTGATCCCGCGCGTGTTGGCGGTGTCGGATTATGAAATCCTCTTGAACAGCGACGGCGTCCTGAAGCAAGTGGCCGAAAAAATAAAAGCCCTGGGCACGTGGTCTCCCGAAGACATTGAATCCATCGAAGAAATCAGTCAAATGCGCAAATGCATGGACACGTACGTCGAGATTACGGAAAAAACGGTGCAGGGCGTGGTGCGCTCCCCGGTGATCCTGTTGAAATCCCGCAGTGACACCCCGGAAAAGGCCCGGGATTTGGCCCAAGCCTGGGCCGAGGTGGGCGAGGAACTGGCGAACAAGCTGAACAAAAAAGGGAAATCCGGACTTAAAGAATTTATTACGGGCCGGTTTGACAGTTCCAAACAGGGGCTGGAAGGCATTCGCAGGCAAATCCGGGACGTGGAGATCGAGTATAACGACGAATTGGAACATGCCCGCCTGGCCAAAAAGCATGAGCGCCTGATCTCGTATGAGGAAAAATTGGTTGACCTGCGGATGCAAATCGCCACCACCAAGGAGGAGATCGCCGATCTTCAAAAAAACTTCGCCACGGAACCCGAATTGAAAACCCTGTGGAAATCGCCGCCCATGACCGCGGTCTTTCTGGAAAAGACTCCCGCGGACGGGAAAGATCAATCCCCGGAAGCCGGCAAAAAAGCCGGCTATCAGGAGGAAGTGCTGAATGACACCTATATCTACCTGGAGCAGAAATTACTGTTGAAAAACAGCGAGTTGAAGGGCATGGAAGAGCACGAACGGCAATTGGCGGGCCAGATGGAGTCCCTGGCCAAAGAGTTGCAGGAACTTCGGGCGGAAATTGCGAACCGGGTATTCGAGCGCAAACAACTCGACCTTCAGGAAGTGCCGCTGAAAAAGAGTTACGATCTGTTGGCGGAAAAGCTCGAGCAGGCCAAAATCGCGGAATCCGAAGAGGCCAGCATGCCCGACATCAAGCAAATCACCGAAGCGGTGCTGCCCGACCGGAAAATCAAGCCGGTGCGCAGTCTGATTCTTGGGCTGGCCTTGGCGGCGGGGTTCTGCCTGTCCACCAGCGCGGTAATCCTGCGTTCCGTGCTCAAGGGCGTTTTCTAGGACCGTCTTTTTCTTCCGTCCGTCAACGCAAAGGCCGTTCGCCGCGTTATGCAAAGACTTCCTTGCCGTGCGGCGGCGCCGGGGCGCTAGAACGGTTTTTTCACGTTGGCGCACGCCCGTGTTTTTTTGATGAACCGGGTACGGTGGCGTATAATACGGCTTCACACCTCGGGCCTCTGCATGGAATGCTGGCGGTGATGTGTGGCGCCAGAAATGGCGGGCAGGGGCCGAACGTTAAACGTCCTTTGAACCAAGAGGAGAGAATGGCAATGAAAAAATGGTTTGTGGCGATATGGGTAGTGGCGATTGTGGCGGCATTGAGTTGCACGCCTTCCGGGGAAGCGGCCGCGAAAGGCGACGCCGCCAAGAAAAAAGCGCCGGCCGTGCAAAAGAAGGCGGACCCCGCCCCCGCCCCCGCGGTGCAAAAGGAAGCCGTCCCGGCCCCGGCGGCCGAAAAGAAAGCGCCGGCGGCAAAACCGGCGGAGATCAAAGGCCCCGCCAATCCCAAGTGGGAAGGCATTGCCAATGGATCATTCGAGGACTGGAAAGACGGCGTGTTGGTTGGCTGGAACGCCTCGTTGAACGAAGGCAAAGACTGGAAGCCGGCCGCCGTGAAAGCCTCCACGGACGCCAACGAGGGGAAGGCATCCCTTGAATTGCCCGCGCCCCCCAAGGGCGGTCAGATTGTTGTCAGCCAAACCATAAGCCCCAATCGCCTGGGCGCCGGCCGCCCGACATTGTTTACCGCCATGATCAAGGCGGGCAAACCGCAGGAAGTGCATGTCCTGTTCAGTTACATTCAAAACGGCAAAGAGGTCAAAGAGCGGATAACGAATAAAACCGCGGGCGCATGGGAAAAAATTGCCAGACCCATTGCCATCCCTCTTGACGTCGAGCCCAACTCCTTGCGGCTGCAAATTATCCATAAGGCGGGGGGAACAGAACCCGCGTTTGTGGACGGCGTTTCTGTAATGCAATAATTTCACCATTCAGCGCATGGAAACGCCTCGGCGGCGCCGCCGGGGCGTTTTTTCCATGCGGCGGATCAAAAGGAATGCGGCACATGGATACGATTGGCGGGGCGGGCGCATGAACCGGATACGCGATGAAAAACCACGCCTTCTCATCGTGGTGAATGTGTTTCACCCGGACCGGGGCGGCGGCGGCGCCATTTTCACCGATCTGGCCCGGGGGCTGGCGGAGCGCGGCTTCGATGTCACGGTGCGGTGTGCGTATCCGTATTATCCGGAATGGAAGGACAAAAGCGGCAAGAACGGCTGGGCGATTGAACGGAGCGAGGAAGAAGGGGTGCATGTGGAGCGGTACGGTATTTTTATCCCCGCACGCCCCAACTCATTGATCCAGCGCATGGTGTATGAAGCGTCCTTTTTCTTTTCCCTGCTGCGCTCGTTGCACCGGGGCCGCTTCGACATGGTCATGGTGTTCTGCCCGCTCGTGGGCGCGGTGGGTTTCGCCACCCTGAACAAATGGATTCACCGGAAGCCGCTGTGGCTCAATGTACAGGACCTCTCCGCCGATGCCGCCGCGGCCAGCGGCATGGCACGCGGGAAAGCGGTGCGCGCCTTGTTCCGCGGCATCCAACAAGGGTTGTTCAATCAAGCGCAGGTGTGGAGTTCCATATCCCCCGTGATGATTGAGCGCCTGCAGGCCGTCCGGCGGAAGGGCCAGCCCATTTTGTATCTGCCGAACTGGCTGAATGCCTCCATGGCGGACGCCCTTCAACAACAACCGGGAAAAGACGCGGGCACGCCGCACGATCCCGTCCGTTTGTTGTACGCGGGTAATATTGGCGGCAAACAGGACCTGCTCCGCTTCTGTGAAACCCTGCACGCCAGCCCGGCGCCTTTTCTTTTCCGCATTCACGGGGACGGAGGCCATGCGGAGGCCATGCGCACGTGGGTGGAACAGACGCAGGATGCGCGGTTTTCATTCGGCCCTTTTCTCGACGAACCCGCCTTTGCGGAAGCCCTGCACGATACGGATTTTTTCGTAATCACCGAGAAAAGCGGCAGCGGCGGTTCCTTTATCCCCTGCAAAATGATCCCGGGCATGGCCTCCGGCAGCGCCATTCTCGCCATCTCCGACGCGGACAGCCCGCTGGGAAAAGAAATGAACACTGAACACCCCGGCCCCTGGTTTTCATGGGACACCCTGGACGCAGTGCCGCGGATGCTGGAATCCATCCGGGAACACCCCGCCCAGTTTTCAGCGTGGCAGGCCAATGCGCGGCGCCGCGCGGGCTTCCATGAACGCAACCGGGTCCTCCACCGTTTTGAAACGGCGATCCGGGCCATTCTCGCCCGCCCGCATTCCATTCCAGACGATTTGGCGGATATATAACCTCCCCGTGTGGATTCTTCGTTCTCTTTCCCGTAGGATCAGCGCCGGAAATGGAAGGAGTCTCACCCCTCATGTTCAAAGCAGGTTTTGGCCAATGTTGCATCACTCCCGGGATTGGACTCGAAATCCCGGGATTGTTTGAACGCCGTCTGGCAACAGGCGTCCATGATGATCTCTTCGCGCGCGCGGCCGTTATTGACGACGGCGCATGCTGTATCGCGCTCGTGCAACTCGATGCGATTGCCGTGCCCGAATGCGTGGTGGGCCAGGCGCGGCGCGGAATACAGCGCGCCTGCGGCATTTCCGGCAACCATTGTTTTATTGCCGCCACGCACACCCATTCCGGCGGCCCGCTTTTCGGCGGATTCCTTTCCGAGCCGGACCCCCGCTACATGGATTTCGCCGCGCGGCAAATCGTGAATGCCGTGGTGGAGGCGCACCGCACCCGTAAAGCGGCCTTGTGCGGAACCTCCACGGCACGGGCGGACGGCGTGGCGTTCAACCGGCGGTTCATTATGAAAGACGGTTCCGGGAAAACGCATCCGGGAAAAATGAATCCGGACATCCTGCATCCGGCGGGTCCGGCGGATCCCACGGTCACGGTGACAGGGTTCTGCGATCCGAAAACGTTGCGGCCCCTGGGCGCGGTGGTGAATTTCGCCTGTCACGCCACGCACATGAACGGATACCGCTATTCCGCGGATTATGTGCGATGGGTGGTGGATACGTTGCAAGCGGTCCATGGCCCGGCGTTTGGCGTGGTCTATCTGAACGGCGCGTGCGGGGATGTCACGCAACTCGACAATCTCCATCCGCGGCCCGGCGAGTTTGGCGCCTATTGGTGCGAACGCACGGGGCGCGTCGTGGGCGGCGCGGCCGTCCAGGCGCTGGCGCGCACCGATTACGCCGCCAAAAGCACCGTGGCGTGCACCCAGGTGGCGGTCAGCGCCGCGGTCCGGACGGTCTCCCGGCGCGGCTGTGCCGCCGCGCGCGCGCTGCTGGCGCGAAACCCCATCACGGCGGACGATGTGGAAACCATTTATGCGAATGAACTGCTGAAGGTCGCGGCGATGCGTCCGCGCACGCGTGCGCTGGAAATTATGGCGGTGCGTGTTGGCGAGGCGCTGTTCTGGGGCGTTCCCGGAGAATTTTTCCAGCAGTTCGCGTTGGACGTGCGCGCGGATTCCCCCTTCCCCTTTACCTGTTGCGTCGAACTGGCCAATGGATACAATGGCTATATCTGCACTCCGGAGGCGTTTACGGGCGGCGGATACGAAATCCGCACCGCGCGCAGCAGCTTCCTCGAACCTGCCGCGGGTGGCCTCATTACCCATGCCGCAAAATGCCTGTGCGCACAAATGTATGCCGAAGCGCGAAAAGAACTTGAACCGGCGCCCCGGCGGGTGTGGCCCTCGGTGGCCGATACCGCCCTGGACGGGATCCATCAATTATCGCGCCGGAAGGGCGAAACACCGGAGAAAACCATTTGACGCGGCGGCGGATTGGCCATGGGTACTTGTACGAATCGTTGCCGAAGGCGGTGCGGCGCCCGCCATGGCCGCCGCGAATTATGACGGGTGAGGAATCCGGGTCAGAGAATCAGCATGACATCGCCATAGGAATAAAAACGGAACGCTTCCTTAACGGCGTACCGGTAAGCCTCCAGGACAAATTCCGTTCCCGCGAAGGCGCACACCAGCGCCAGGAGGCTCGAACGCGGCAGGTGGAAATTCGTCTGAAGAATGTCCACCCCCGAAAATGCATACGGCGGATAAATATAGGTGTCCGTCACACCGGCGCCCGCATGAAAACGGCCCCCCCGGCATTGGGTTTCCAACACCCGCGCCGCCGTGGTGCCCACCGCCACGACACGCCCCCCCTGGGCGCGCGTTTCATTCAGGACCGCCGCGGTGGTTTCCGGCATGCTGAAGTCTTCCGGGTCCACGCGATGCGCCTCAAGGGTTCCGGCCGTGATCGGCTTGAACGTGCCATACCCCACGTGCAACGTCACCGCGGCCCGGCGAACCCCCGCTTCCGACAGTGCAGTGAAAACGTCTTTGGTGAAATGCAGTCCCGCCGTGGGCGCGGCCACCGCCCCGGGATGCGCCGCATAAATCGTTTGATACCGGTCCGCGTCCCGGGCCTCCGGCGCCTCCCGGTGAATATACGGCGGCAGCGGAATCTGGCCCGCGCGTTCCAACAGTGGCAACACGTCCGGACGATCAAACCGCACGCGGCGGCGGCCTTCCTCCAGTATTTCCCCGGCTTCCACCTCGATGTTTTCCGGAAGGCGTATTTTTGACCCCGGCTTCACCTTGGCGGAGGGCCGCACCAGCGCCGTCCATACCCCCGGCGCGTCTTCGTGCAACAGGAATATCTCGATGCGGGCGCCGGTCGGCTTGCGGCCCATCAACCGGGCGCGGATCACGCGCGTGTCATTCACCACCATGCAATCGCCGCGCCGCAGGTACCGCGCCACGTTCCGGTACACATCGGTGCGCACGGTTTTCGCCTGGCGGTTCAGCACCAGCAGGCGCGCCGCATCCCGCGGTTCGGCGGGGTGCTGGGCAATCAGCGATTCCGGGAGTTCGTAGTCCAGTTCCTCTGTTTTCATGGACGCCCCGGCCTATTGTTTCTTCTCCAGCAATTGGCGCATGACCTGTTGGTAGCCTTCCATGTCGTCCAGCCGCAACAGCGTCAATCCGGCCAGGCCGAAGGCGTTGAATTTCGGGCCAATCGCGCGCAGGTTGGGGGAGTCTTCTTTCTGGCTCTCGAACCGCAGCGTGTGTTTGCCCGCCGTGAGATCATGCGTATCGAGGCGCACCCAAACGGGATCGAAATTCGGAATGACAAAATCCAGCGGCCCGCCGATTTTCCGTCCGTCCAGGAAGGGTTGATACACCCCGGATATCAAGCTGGCCAACAGCGCGCCATCGAGACGGTAACGGCCGTCTTTTTCCACCTCGAAATCAAATTCGATGGCGGCCTCCTTGGTATTCGGCAAATACCCCACAAAGGCGTCCACCGGCACCACCAGAATCGGCGGTTCCGCCCGGAACGTGAGTTCGGAACCTTTCAGCACGCGATAGGGCGGCAGCCGTTTCTCCAGCGGCGGCAGCGGTTCATCGGATACGGCCGGCGGGTATTGATACCAGAACGCCACGGAACTGATCCAGTCCGGGCGCTCTTCAAAACCGCCCAAGTCCAATGTGGTGATGTTGCCCTTTTCATTGTAAATGCTGCCGCGATGTTCGATTTCCAGGCGCAGCGATTGCTTGAACGGAATCGGGTCCTGTATATGCCAGCGGTAGGCGCTCACCCGGTCGCCCGTGAGCACGCCTTCATACATGGTCACGCCGTGAAACGGCGCGGCGAATTCACGAAACCCCCACGCATCATTGAAATAGTCCTCCGTGCCCGTGCCCCGCAATTGCGGCTGTTCCGCGCCGTCAATGAAGAAAAAATCATCGCCCTCGCCAAACCAGCCCGTCTCCATTTGAAACACGGAATACACCGTTCCCACGTAATGCCCCCGCCCCTGGGTGTCCAGCAGCACGTACCGGCCCGGTGGCGCGGGCATGGCCTGATGATAGCGCGCATGAAAATACGCCGTGTCCTCCGGCAGGCTCGTGTGTTTTTGCCAGTCCAGGTAGTAATAGAAGGAATCCACCTTATGGACCGGCGATTCATTGGTGAGGGTGATTTTGATGTGCTGCCGGAAGGGCATCCGCCAAAAGCACACGCGGCTCCGCCCGTGCGAGGACACCGTCACCGGCATCGAGGCATAGTCGCGCGCGGCCGCGAACCCCACGCCGAAGAAATCCCCCAGCGGCGACTCGACACTGGGCTTTTCCCCGCCATCGTAATACACCCGCAGCACCAGGGAGGCGCTTACAAAAGGGTCCGCCGAGCCGACGGTGTTCCAGAAATGCGTGATGACACCTGGGCCGTCTTCCTCCATCAACACCAGGGTTCCGCCGGTTTCGATGCCGCGCGCATCGCCGTTCTTTGTAATATCAGGGTTTGAACTGCTGGTACGCCGCGCTTCATAATTCTGCTGACGGCTCAATGCGTCCAACGCGTCCAACGCGCCCGCGCCCGGCGTCTGGGCAAACACCGGAAACGCCAGAAGCATCATCCATGCCACGGTTGCGGTCTTCCACCACATCCCCATGTTCAACCTCCCATACTCGTGTTACACCAGTTCTTCCAATTCTTCCACCAGCGCCTTGAAATGCGCCATGGCATTGGCCACCGGTTCCGGTTTTTCCAGGTCAACGCCCGCGTCCCGAAGCTGATCCAGCGGGTATTGTGCGCCCCCGCTTTTCAGGAACGCAAGATAGCGGTCCCGTTCCTCCGGGCCGCCGTGCAGCACCCTTTGCGAGAGGGCAATCGCCGCCGACAGTCCCGTGGCGTATTTGTACACATAAAACGCATGGTAGAAATGCGGGATGCGCAACCCCTCCAAATCGAGGTTGGGATCAATGACAAACGCGGGGCCGAAGTACTGCTTCAACAGGTTCAAGTATTCGTGGCGCAGGCTTTCCAGCGTCAAGGGTTCGCCCCGCTCGGCCATGGCGTGAATGATCTTCTCGTATTCCGCGAACATCGTCTGCCGGATGATGGTGCCGCGAATCTCCTCGATCTCGCGGTTAATCAGCCGCGCGCGCTCCCGCTTGTCCTTCGCCTGGCGCAGCAGGTGCGCATTCAGCAGTTGTTCATTGAACGTGGACGCCACTTCCGCCACGAAAATCGTGTAATGGCTGTAGTGATAGGGCTGGGCCTGGGCGCTGAAGTGCGAGTGCATCGAATGGCCCGCCTCATGCGCCAGCGTAAACATGCTGTCCTGCACCTCGCGCTTGTAATTCATCAGAATGTAGGGCGGGCTGTCGTAGCAGCCGTACGAGAAGGCGCCGCTCCGCTTGCCCTTGTTCTCATAGCGGTCCACCCAGCGCCGTTCCAGCAATCCCGCGCGCAGTGTTTGGCCATAGGCTTCGCCCAGCGGACGCAAGGCCGCGCAAATCGTGTCCACCGCGCGCGCATACGGTATATTCACTTTCCCCGCCGGGAGAATCGGCACATACGTGTCGTAGGCGTGCACCGCCTCGATGCGCAAGGCCCGCTTCCGCAAGGCCACATACCGGTACACCGTGTCCAGGTTCTGGTGCACGGCGTCAATCAGGCTGTCATACACCGCCACGGGAACCTTGTCGCCAAACAAGGCCGCTTCGCGCGCCGACGAAAAATTCCGGACCCGCGCGTGGTACACGTCCTGCAGCACCGACGCACTCAGCGTGGCCGCGATGGTGTTGGCATGGTCCGCGTAGCCGGTGTAAAACTTCGTGAACGCATCCTTGCGCACCGCGCGCTTCGGCGATTCGAGCAGGTTCCGGAACGAACTCTGCGTCAACTCCACCTGCACCCCGTCTTCGTTCTTCACATATCCGAATTTCAGGTCCGCGTCGTTAAGCTGTTCGAAAATCCGCGAGGCCGAGCCCGCCACTTCCCCCTGCATCGCCAGCACCCGCTCTTCTTTCGCCGACAGGATGTGCGGGCGGAACCGCAGCAGTTTTTCCAGGTTGAACCGGTAGGGGGCCAGTGCGCGGCTGCGCAGGAACGCCTCCATCGTCTTTCGGGGTATCGCCTGGATTTCCGGCTCGACAAAACTCGCCTTCTCCGCCGCAATGGTCGCCAGATAGGAAAAACGGGCCATCATGCCCTGGTACACGCTGTTGGCCACATCCTCCGAAGACTTCAGCCCCGCATACACACCCAGGCGTTCCGCCAGCCGGTTGAATTTCACTTCAAACTCGCAGCAGGCCCGCAGCCGCTGCGCCGAAGTCCCCAGGGTGCCCCGGAATCCGTCAAACTCCGGGATCAGACGTTCAAGCTTCTTATACCCCTTTTCCCACGCGGCGTCGCTCTTGAACAACGGCGTTAAATCCCAGGTGTCCTCCGGCTTCAACTGACTCCGCAACGGCGCGGATTTCTTTTTCTGCATGCAACGAGTTCCTTTTCTTCATGGCCCCACGGCCCCTAGTATAAAGAAATCCGCCCCGCGCGGGCCACTTGTCACGAAACGTTCACCTGGACCGTCAGTTCGCCCTTGGGATTCGCCCACTGGATTCCCGCGCCGTCCGGCAATACCGTTGCCGTGCAGCCCGCGCCGATCCCCGACACGTTCAGCCCTTTCGGAAGCCGGAGGTGCAGTACGGCGGTCTTCGGGCCGTCCCCATGAAAGATTACTTTCCCTTTCACGACATGCGCCGCGGCATCGTAGGCCATTTCATACGACACCGGCCCGAAATGCGTGTTGTGCCTTTCCACCCCAATCGTTCCGCCCGAGGCCAGCCATTCCCGATCCGTGCCGCGCGCCAGATGCAGGCAATCGCCGTCCTCCAGGACCAGCATGTCGCGCAGGGCGCGCGCAACCGCCACGGGCGTCCACAAATGCTGGCGGTCCCCGGTGGTTTCCTGCGCGCCCGGCTGCGGCGCGCGCTCCTCGCACCACGTGAACAGCGGCGTGCCGTGATTGAGCGTGGCATAGAACAGTTTGGCGGCCATGTCCCCTTCATTCCGGAGCAGATGCGCCTCCGCGAGATTATCCAGGGCAATCGCCACCCACAATCCTTCCGGCATCCACCCGGTGTTCAGCGGCAGGCCGCCTTCGCTCATCTTCGACTCCAAGTGCCGCAACGTCCCCGTAATCAATTCATGGTCCGGCGGCAGTATCCCGCACGGCATCAGCGCGTTCAACGCGCCCCACCGGCTTCCGCAGGTTTTCCCGGCCACGCCGGGAATCCACCGGTAGTCCTGTTCCTGAATCGCCCCTTTGTCCAGCACGTACAGCAAATCCGCCAGGGCCGTGTCATGAATCTTGGCAAGTTCGGGAATGTCCTCCGTCTTCCCCAAGAGTTGCGCGGCCTCCAGCGTAACCCGGTCCGCGTACACCGACCAGAAATTATGCGGCAGAAACACGCCATAGAGGCTGTCGCCGTCCTTGAGACCGCAATCGCCCATGCCGGGCGGCATCAGCCCATAGGTCAGCGGGCGCTGCCCGTCCTGCAGCACGCGTGTCCGCGCGCGCATCCGCTCATTGAACCGCGTGCTCGCCAGCATGTGCGGATACACGTCTTCGAGATATTCCCGGTCCTTCGTGAATTTGTAATGTTCCATCGCCACCCACGACTTGAACCCCGGCACGAGCCACATCAAATGGCCCCAGCCCTGCGGATCCGCCCAATCGCCGTCCTCGCCCTGCGAATCGAAGAAGGGACTGTAGCTGTCCGACGACTTCTCATACAAACCAAAGGCATCTTGCACAAGCGATATGATGGCGGATTCTCCCGCACTGGCCGCGCGATACCCATCCGTGCCGGGTGCCGCCGCCATCTTTCCGCCGGGCACCGGCTCGCGCATGATATACAGATCGCCCAGGCAGGCGTAAAAAGCACGCTCCACTTCCGGGTCCGGCACATGCAGCCGCGCCGCGCGCCCCAACAACGTCTTCCATTCCGTTTTCGCCTCCGCCACTTCCTTTTCCCAATCGTGGGCGCGCAACGCATCCAATTCCGCCGCGTACTTCTCATAGGGGCGGATCAACCAGCCCACGCGCGTCTGGCCCGGCGCCACCTCCCACTGCGGACATACCGTCACCGCACCCTGGATCGAATAACTATCCGCACCGGGCGCCAGCACAATGATGCGGTCCGCGCGCGCCCCCCAGCCCGCCAGCAAACAATCGTTCGGACGCACCACATCCACGAACGCCGGATTGTACCCAAAAAATCCCCGCCCCGATGCACACACCAGACTGAATTGCGCGGGTTCCGTCCCGGTATTCCGCATGGTCACCCGCACCACCGCCGCCGAGGCCCCGCCCGTCACCTCCAGCGTCATGTTCCCCTTCTCCGACGCATACGTGTTGCTCAATACCGGCAGGAAGCCGTCCGCCCGCGTCCAAGTGCTCGTTTCAAACGCTTGACCATTCATCTGTGGCTGCACGTTCACACTCCAATTCGCGGGCGGCGTCTGAAACGCCCCAAACGGAAGATTCATTAAACTCTCATACGACCATGAGATTTTGAGCTTCCCCGGCTCCACGTCCAACAGCGTCTTGTCACTGCTGTCCGGACGCGCCACCGTCATCCGGTGCGGCGTGCCGAACGCATATGAAAAATCCACCCCGGTCTTCATCGCCGCCGCCGAACCGCCCTCCGCCGAATAGCCATTCCATCCCAACATCAGGATCGCCACGCACGCAACAAAAAACACCTGAAGTCTCATGTGTACCGCCTCTCTCACCGTTGAGTTGCTGTTCCGTCCACTGCCAACACGATGGGCGCTATTCATCCTATAAGGCTTCCCCCGCCAATTACAAAATAGTATCCGCATCACCGTCTGCGCCCGCTTTCACCCCTTTGGACTGCGGTAGCTTGCTACCGCTTTTTCTTCCGGCAGCTTGCTGCCGTTTTACCCACAGAATATACTATCCCTGAAATGAACACAGACACCTCCGAAAGCGGGAGCAAGCTCCCGCACTCCAAAGATGATGCGTACATGACCCATTGGGCGCATTCACCCTCACATCTTTTCGTACCCGGCGCCGCATATTTCATCACAGCCTCCACACATGCCAAGAAACGACTCCTCAACACCCCCGAACGGATGTCTTTGGTGCTTTCGGCACTGTTTGAACAAGCCACCACCTTCGGATGGGAACTCCAGGCATGGGCCGTGATGTCGAACCATTACCACCTTGTCGCCCATGCGCCCGAAGATGCAACAACCCTGAAACCTATGCTTCAATCTGTGCATTCCCTCACGGCCCGCGCGCTGAACGTACAAGACAACACCCCGGGCCGCCAAGTATGGTTTCAATATCGCGATACCTGCCTGACCTTCGAAAAAAGCTATCTCGCCCGCCTCAACTACGTTCACAACAACCCCGTTAAACACGGCTTGGTGCAAAATGCGGAGCAGTATCCTTGGTGTTCAATGGCGTGGTTCATGCGGGAAGCAAAGGCATCTTTCCGTAACACCGTCCTATCCTTCAAATGGGACAAAGTATCCGTCCCTGACGACTTCTGACTTTGGACTGCGGCAGCTTGCTGCCGCTTTTTACCCTTAGGATGGTGGTAACTTACCATCGCTTTCACCCCTTTGGACTGCGGCAGCTTGCTGCCGCTTTTTCGCAGGTTGCTGCCAACCCAAAGCGGAAGCAAGCTTCCGCACTCCAAAGGTGCGCCGGGCGCCCCGGCTATTCTCCTTCCCCATGCCCATGGCTTGTAATCCCTGCGATAGTACGTGTGCGAAACACGGCAACGTCTCAAAGCGGCTTTGCCGTGAGAAAGGAGGGCCTATGATTAGCTGTAGGATGGCGGGTATCGCCATCGGATGTGTTGCGTGGACGTGCGTTGTATTCCCTGCCTTGGCGCAATACCATTCCGCTGACACCGATAAAGATTACGCCATCAACCTGAGCGAATTGCTCCGGGTCATCCAATTCTTCAACTCAAACGGATTCCATTGTGAAACAGGAACCGAAGATAGCTTCGCGCCCGGCCCCGGAGATACGAGTTGTACGCCGCACAACAGCGATTACATCCCGCAAGACTGGCACATCAGCCTTTCCGAACTCCTCCGCTTGATTCAATTCTTCAATTCCAGTGGCTACCACACCCAATGCGATTCCGAAGATATCTTCGCCCCAGGACCTGGTTCGCATGAATCCAGTGAACATACTCTCACGTATTCCGCGGACGCCAACGGCTCCATTTCCGGTATTTCTCCGCAGACAGTGGTTTGCGGCGGTTCCGGAAGCAAGGTCTCGGCCATACCGAACCCCCATTACCATTTCGTCCAATGGAGTGACGGAAGAACCGACAATCCACGCACGGATAGCAAGATGACAAACGATATTAATGTAGCGGCATTATTTGATGTCAACGGGATTGTGTATGTAGTGCAAGGAGGCGATGGTGATGGTTCCTCTTGGGATTCGCCCTTGGGTTCGATACAGGAAGGTCTCAATACCGCCACCTTGGATAAAGAAATTTGGGTGGCGGCGGGCACCTATACCGCCACAACCGACCCGGTGGTGACTATGAAAGAAGGCTTTGCCCTCTTTTTGTTCGACCCGCTTCGGGGTCGAATATCTAGCGAGAGGGGTGAGATTTCCGGGGGTCTCGGGGACTCGACGCCCCGGCTATTCACATTTCACCCCTGACGGGGTGAGGACACAAAGACGGGACACATTAACCATTTTGCCTCCAAATTATAAAAGACTTCTTTTTCTTTGCACCTTGGCGGCTTCGCGTGGACTTTCCTTTTTCAAGCCCGAACCCTCTTGTTGTTCCCCAATACCCGATCCCGGCACCCATTTCCTCTCGTTCCAAAGTTTTACTTTGGAACGCACTTGTTTGCAAAGTTACACTTTGCCTATTCTACAGTTCATCATTCCCGTATAAGCGGGAACGGGGAAATTCGAGGTAATTGGTATACCCAGAGCTGCACACCCGCAACCCAAGAGAGGCGTGAGGCGTAAGACTTGAGGCTTGAGCGACTCACGCAAAGCCGCCAAGATGTGATGAAGGTACTTTTAGAAAACACGGATTCCATGAATTTGCACCGATTAAGAGAGCATTTTTTCGCGGCCGTGGTATTCTCAACAATGATAAAGCAAGCTGCTGCTTTGGCTTCCGGGAGCTTGCTGCCGCTGTTTCCCCCTTTGGACTGCGGCAGCTTGCTGCCGCTTTAGGTTGGCGGCAAACTGCGAAAAAGCGGGAGCAAGCTCCCGCACTCCAAAGGGGTGAAGGTTTCGGATAATAAAAGCATCACGGCGTTCTCCAACCGTAAAACGACAACAAAGTATCGCCGTAGGCCGCCTGCCGGGTCCGAACCAGGTTTTCCACCTGTTCCGGCAGGTCCGCTTTACGCCCATGCTCCAGGACAAATACCCCTTCCGGCGCCAGGAGGTGGTATGTCTGCAATCCCTTCAACACCCCCTCATGCTCCCCAAAGGCATACGGCGGGTCCGCGAAAATGACATCAAACGGTCCCTTCAAGAGGCGCAGGTCTTTCGGAATGTGCAGTTTCAGACACTCCGCACCCCGCTCCAATTTCGCCCGCACCACATTCTCCCGGACCAGCTTAAGTGCCCGGGCATCCCCATCCACAAACACGCATGCCGCCGCCCCCCGGCTCAATGCCTCAATCCCGTTCGCCCCCGTCCCCGCGAACAGGTCCAGAAACCGCGCCCCCTCCAGCCGGGGCATCAAAATACTGAACAACGCTTCCCGCACCCGGTCCAACGTCGGCCGAATTGCCAACTCCTTCGGTGGAGGCGACAATTTAATGCCTTTTGCTTGACCCGCAATGATCCGCATGATCCGCCTCAACCACGTTGCAAAAAACAGCCCTTTTTTTAGCAAAAAGAAACTAAATTTTCAGCCAAAATAAATTCCGTCCGCGCCGCCGCCACCATACACACCTCCATAAACTACGCTTCTTCTCAAATCCTGTCAATAAATTTCCGACAAGGCTCCGGCCAAGAAAACGGCCATGCCCAAAAAGTATTTCGCGCCCAACGGATTCGTTTTCCCTCCTTACATGGTTAATTCCCGCCGCGCAAGCACTTCTGAATTCCTCCCAGCTCCAAGCCCCGTAACTACTTAGCCCTCACCCTCCTTTTTCAGTATTACCGACTCCCATAAAAGAACGGTGGATTACTTCCCCGATCCCGCACCTCTCCACTCCCGCCGCGCCTGCGGCATTAAAGAACTGTCTATGTACTAAATCCAATCGCAACAATATCTTATTGCCTATCAAGCGCCTGTCCAAAGACCTCCGGGAATACGTTTTCCCCACCTGTGGACAACTTGTGGAAAACCCCTCAAAAACCCCCAATCCCCTCCAAACCGAAAAAATCAATTAAACCAGAGCGGATTAGGGGCCAAAGCAACTGTATGTCGGTATTCGTGTGGGTTTGTGATGCCGCATGCGGAGTGTTCTACGCGAATTTACCGGTCATTTTGCGGGATTTACGGAGCCTAAAGCATGGTTGAAATATCCGGCACCGCCTCCGATTTCCCCCTTGTCAACAATTTCCCTTCCCGCGCTGTTTTCTTCACTGCGTCCTTCAACTCCGTCCTTTTTATTGATAGTTGAAGTCGCGGTGATCATTTCGTATCCTATTACACATTTAGCAGTAACGAAACGCCTCGAAAAGATTACTATAGAGGTATGAGTTAACACGTATGGCGGTTTTGGAAGTTTCTGGACATTTCATCCTAATTTCGGTATGCTTATTTGAGGAAAGAATTATACTGAGACACGCCCTAGGGTGAGAAAAGGCTAAGGTTGACCATGCGGAGGAAGGTTTCACCGTTGGAAAATACGCGCCGCAACAAAGGCGAGGAGATGTTTGTGTCGAAAGACGCGAAGTCTGTCCGCCGGGGTCAGCGGACCGCCCCGCGCACCGAAGTGTGCCGTCCCTGCCTGGTTTGGCGTGAAGAGTTGCCGGAGCATACGTTGCAGGGCGTGATTATGGATTTGAATCCGTATGGAATGAGAATCCGGATGCTCGCCCCGGTGGAGACGGGCACGGACATCATGGTGCAGATGATGCGCGATGAAGAGTTTCGCGTGCCGTTGTCGCCGCCGATCAAGGCGCGGATTGTGCGCATGACGAGCAGTATGGAAGGATTTGTGGATCACGGGATCAAGGTTCGCGTGGCCAAGATACGGCGGATTCAGGAGCAGCGGATGATTACCCGCGAGCCGCAGCGTCCCCGCCGGCGGATGGGCACGCGGATGTATTCGTTGATGGATTTAACCGTGGACGACCACGGCGTACGCCGTACCGGGAGGAACCGTGGCTAAGCCTAAGATATTGATAGTGGATGATGAGCCGGATGTGGTGGGGCTGATCGAGCGCACCCTCAAGGTCTATGGGTTCGACACCCTCAATGCGTATGATGGCATTGCCGCGCTGGATTTGGTCAGCGCGGAGAAACCCGACTTGATCTTGCTGGACATTATGATGCCGATGATGAGCGGGTACGAGGTGTGCGAGCAGATTAAGGCCAATCCGCAGACCCAGCACATCCCGGTGGTCTGTTTATCCTCGGCGCACACGCCGGACGCGCGGGCGCACAGCCTTCGCGCGGGGGCCGTGGAACTGATCACCAAGCCGTTCATGCCGGCGGAATTGGTGGCGCAGATTCGCCGTCATCTGCGCATCGAAGCCCCCGTGGAATAATCCCCGGCGGAGCCATTGGCGAAATGCCCCTTTTCAGGGGCGTGAAGTGAACAGGCGCCGGGGGTACGCGCCGCCATGGGAAATGTAACCGGATATTGGAGTGTTTGCAGGGAAAGGGCCGTTGTGTCATAGCCTGAAATATTGACCCCGGCCCCTCAAGAAGGTATAGTAGGCAGGCGTACTTGAGGAAGTTTCAGTTTTATCACAGGCGGACGGTTCCGTGACGGTTGCAAACAAAATAACGATCTTCCGGGTGATGATGATTCCCGTGTTCATCGTGCTGGTGGCGTGTTACACCCGCGAACGCGAATGGTTGCGGCACATCGCGCTGGCGGTCTATGTCACGGCCTCGCTCTCGGATATCCTGGATGGCTACGTGGCGCGGCGGTTCAATCAACGCACCCTGTTCGGCGCGCGCCTGGACCCCTTGGCCGACAAGCTTATCGTCAATCTGGGCTTCATTTTCCTGGCGGCCAATGAACACTTCGAGCCGGTGGTGCCCTTGTGGTTTCCGGTCTTCATCCTTTCGCGGGACATCATCATCGTCTTGGGCGCGTACGCGATTAACGAGTATTTCGGGCCCATTCAGGTGAAGCCGCGCTGGAGCGGGAAGACCACGACCATCTTTCAGATGAGCACCCTGATCGGCTTTTTGCTGGGCGTGTGGTTCGCCCCCTATTTGATGATGGCCACGCTGGCCATTACCGTTTATTCGCTGGTGGATTATTTCTACGCGGGCTGCATGCAGGCGTTCGCGAAGGACCCGGCCTGAGGAGGCCGTTTCATGCCCCGTAAACACACGCTCCCCCTGGTGGCCGTTTGCGGCCGTCCCAACGTGGGCAAGTCCACGCTGTTCAACCGCATCGTGGGCAAGGCCCGCGCCATCGTCCACGATGAAGAAGGCATCACGCGCGACCGGTTTTTCGGGGAGGCCGAATGGAACGGGCGCCGGTTCCGGATCGTGGATACGGGCGGCATCATGGAGCATCCGGAGGATTCCATCGCGCGCAAGATGCAGACCCAGGTGCGCGCCGCGCTGAAAGAAGCCCGCGTGATCGTCTTTGTGGTGGACGGACAGCAGGAACTGACCCGCGTGGACCTGCAAATCCGCGACGACCTGTTCAAATACGGGAAGCCCGTGGTGCTCGCCGTCAACAAACTGGACAACTTCTCGATGCAGGAACAGTACGTCGAGTTTTATTCGCTGGGTTTGGGCGACCCGTTTCCGGTCTCCGCCACGCATGGGCTGGGGATCGACGCCTTGATGGAAGCCGTGACGGCGCCCCTGGCGGAACCGCCCGCCGCGGCAGAACCGGAAGAAGCGCCGGAGAAAGAGGTGACCCGGGTGGCGGTGGTGGGCAAGCCGAACGTGGGCAAATCGTCGTTCATCAACGCCCTTCTCAATGAAGAGCGGACGATTGTGGACGACACGCCCGGCACCACGCGCGACGCCATTGACATTGAATTTCACTGGAAGGGGAAAGACTACCTGTTGATTGACACGGCCGGCCTGCGCAAAAAGGCGGGCATCAAAAAACAGGTCGAGCATTTCAGCATCGCGCGTTCCTTGCGGGCCATCCGCCGGGCCGACGTATGCCTGATCATGGTGGACGGCGTGGAAGGGTTGACGGACCAGGACAAGCGCATTCTCGGGTATGCCGGGGAACAGGGCACGGCCATGGTGCTGGTGTTCACCAAGTGGGACCTGGTGGATCAGAAGGAGAAACGGTTCAAGGCGCTGGCGGACGAGATTGATCTCCGCATGCCGCATATCAAGCACGTGCCCTATGTGACCATATCAAACCTGTCGCGCCAGCGGCTGTTCATGGTGTTCGACCACATTGATCGCGTGGCGGAATCGGCCAAATTGCGGATCGGCACGGGCGAATTGAACCGGTTTGTGGAAGAGGTTCGCGCCAAACACAAGCCACCCACGCAGAAGGGAAAAGCCGCGCGCATCTACTACATCACCCAGGCCGGCGTGAAACCGACCACGTTCGTGTTGTTTGTCAACCAGAAACGCCTGTTCCATTTCAGCTACATGCGGTTTATCGAAAATGAATTGCGCGCGCGCTATGGTTTCGCGGGCGTGCCCATTACCCTCGAGTTGCGTGAAGGAGCGCCCAAGAAATGAACGGGATCATGATCCTCACGGCCCTGCTGCTTTCCTACGTTTTAGGCTCGGTTCCCACGGGCCTGTGGCTGGGCCTGTGGCTGAGAAAAATGGACATCCGCGAACACGGCAGCAAGAACATCGGCGCCACGAACACGATGCGCGTGCTGGGCAAGAAATTGGGCGCCCTCGCGCTCGCCGGCGACGTGGCCAAGGGCCTTGTGCCGGTGTTGGTGTTCGCGCGGCTGGGGGACTGGGCGCACCTCCCGCTGGCGTGCGGCCTGGCCGCGATTCTCGGCCATACCTTTTCCCTGTTTCTGCGATTCAAAGGCGGAAAAGGCGTGGCCACCAGCACCGGGGTCTTCCTGGCGCTTGCACCCCTGCCGATGCTGGCGGGGGCGGTGGTATTCGGCCTTGTGGTGGCGGCCACCCGCATGGTGAGCGCCGGTTCGATTACCGGCGCGGCGGCGGTTTGCGCGGCGGCGTTCCTCGTGCCGTTGTCCACGCCCGTTCGCCTTGTGGCGGCGGCCGTGGCCCTGCTGGTCATTGTGAAACACCGCACCAACATCAAGAGGATGCTCCGGGGTGAGGAAAACAAACTCTGAGGCGAATCCCCGGTCCGAAACCGGCCTTCCTCATTTCAC
>CAYXPO010000001.1:15028-35118 GCA_964466925.1 uncultured Nitrospirales bacterium | reverse complement strand
TTAAATCCGAACAGACCGAAGGCAACTAGCCCGTGAATACGGTACTCTCAAGATGGTAATTCCCTTTCCTAAACCCTAAGTTCAGTCACGTCACCAATAACGTGATTGGTCAACTATAAACACTACCCAATCCGATAGCATTTACCTACAACGCACGATAAAAATTTCAACGCACACCTACTATAGTGAAACAATCATAGCCGGTACATAAGCACCTGTCAAGAGAAATATTTTCCACATAGTCTTGTGTAATTGGTATTAATTATCATTCTCCGAGCCATTGCCATGCTTTTCGGGTATTTCTGGATTGATCAAGCATCCCTCCTTCTCGAAACTCGTGACGAGAATCCGGACATCTTAACTTGCCCGTAATAAACCGTGCATTACCCAGAAAACCGCATTCACAGTCCGAATAATGGTTCCTAAAGATGGCAAAAAAAGTGTCATGGTTGTTTTTGTACCGAAAACAGCGAATTTAATGTTCGGCAAAAATGGGCCACGTACCCATATTGAGAAATCCCACGGTAGTTTCATGTACAATGTCGCGATAGACCAATATGGAGGCCGCCATGGGTCATGTAGTCAATCCCGACCGGGAATACCGATTATTGCAACAGCGTTTGGACCGGATGCCGACGGGTGCGCCGGATTCCCCGCTCCTGATGCAGATTCTCAAATTGTTGTTTACCCCGGAGGAGGCGGAGTTGGCGCGGCGGGTGCCCGCCAAACCCATCTCGCTCGAAAAGCTGGCGGAAAAGCTCGGGCAGCCGACGCAGGACTTACAGGAACGGCTGGGGGTGCTGGCGCAGCGCGGGCTCATGTTCGACATGGACTTCAAGGGGCGGCGGTATTACATGCTGCCGCCGGTGGTGATTGGATTCTTCGAGTTTGTGTTCATGCGGGCACGCGACGACCTCCCGATGGCGGAACTGGCCAAGCTGTTTCAGGAATTCATGTTCGACGACGACCGCTTCGCCAAGTCCATTTTCCAGCAACAGACGCAAATCGGGCGGTCGCTGGTCCGCGAGGAAGCCCTGCCGCAGGAAGACCATGTCGAGATTCTGGATTGGGAACGGGCCAGTCATCTGGTGCAGCAGGCTTCGGCGCTGGCGGTGGGGCTGTGCGCATGCCGTCATAAGGCGCAACATTTGGGGCATGCGTGCGAACGGCCCATGGAAGTCTGCCTTTCCCTAAACGAGGGGGCGAAGACCATGGTCCGCAACGGCATCTGCCGTCCGATAGAAGCCGCCGAGGGCATGCGCATTCTGGAAACCGCCAAGGCGGCGGGCCTCGCCCAGACCGGCGACAATATCAAGAAGAACGTCACCTATATCTGCAACTGCTGCGGATGCTGCTGCGGGATGATGAACGCGGTGCGGCATCTCGGGCTCCGCAACGCCATTGTCACCTCGAACTGGATCATGGAAGTGGACCCCTTGCGGTGCAAAGGCTGCGGGGAATGCGCGAAGGCGTGCCCGGTGAAGGCCATTGACATTGCGCAGGAACAGGATGCGAACGGCGGAAAACCCAAGAAACTGGCGGTACGGGACGCGGAGGTGTGCCTGGGGTGCGGCGTGTGCTATTCCGCTTGCAAGCGCGGGGCGATCCGCATGGCGCCGCGCCCGAAACGCGTGGTGACACCCGAAACCTCGTTTGACAAGATGCTCCGCATGGCGATTGAGCGCGGGAAGCTGACGGACCTGATTTTCGATGATCCGGAAAGCCTGAGCTACCGGGCCGTGGGCCGGTTTTTAAGCGTGTTGGAAAAGACGCCGCCGGTGCGCGCCCTCATGGCCATCCAGCCGCTGCAATCCGTGTTCCTGAACGCCTTTCTCGCGCGGGCCAAGAAATTCGCATGAAAACGGCGCTGTGGTGTATTTTATAGCCAAACACTCATTTACAGCCGGAAGGGAAAGGCCATGACAATTAAAGTCGGTATTTTGGGACTTGGAATGATGGGCAAGGTCCATCACGATACGTATGCAAAAATCAAGGGCGCGCGCGTCGAGGCGTTGTGCGACGTGGATTCCAAAAAACGCGCGGGCGACATCGGGCACGGATTCGGCGCCATTGACATGTCAAAGCGGAAGGTCTACGCGTCCGCCGCAGAACTCTTCGCGGACAAAACCCTCGATGTCATTGATGTGTGCCTGCCCACGTTTCTCCACGCCCCCTACAGCATCGCCGCCATGAAGGCCGGCAAGCACGTGATCTGCGAGAAACCGATGGCGCGGACTTCGGCGGAAGCCCGCGAAATGATCGCCGCGTCGAAAAAGGCGAACCGGAAACTTTTCCTGGCGCAGTGCATCCGGTTCTGGCCCGCCTATGTGAAGGCGCGCGAGATCGTGTTGAGCGGGGAATACGGGCGCGTGCTCACCGCGCGGTTTTGCCGGCTCAGCGGCCTGCCGAACTGGAGTTGGCAAAATTGGCTTCAGGAACCCGAAAAAAGCGGGCGCTGTTCGCTCGATTTGCATGTCCACGACGTGGATTTCATCCAGTACCTGTTCGGCAAGCCGAAATCGGTGATGAGCCGCGCGGGCGGCCTGCGCAAAGGCTGCATAGACCACATCGTCACGGCCTATGATTTCGGCAAGGACCAGCTCATCACGGCGGAAGGCGCCTGGGAATATGCGTGGGGCTATCCCTTCAGCATGACCTTCTCGATTGCCATGGAAGGCGGCACGCTGAACATGACCAGCGACCTGAAATTGACCCTGTTCCCCATCAAGGGCAAGCCCAAGGACGTGAAAGTGTACGCGGGCGACGGCTATTTCCATGAGTTGACCCATTTCGTCGAATGCATCCGCGCCAACCGCGACTCCGACGTCGTGTCCCCGGAATCCGCCATGCACAGCGTCCGCATCATCGAGGCCGAAGAGGAATCCGCCCGCACCGGAAAAGCGGTGACGGTACGATTTTAAGAGCGCGGTCATCCTCCTTCGCTCCGCGTGGCGCGAAGCTGCGGAAGACAAGACCATCAGCGATCAGCTATCAGCAAAACGATAACTGGCCGTTTATTATTTCGTTATAGATAAAACCAAAAACAATCTGCCCCAGCTCTGCGTTGCTTCGCGATCTCTGCGTCTCTGCGTTAAATAAAACACGCAACGCGGAGTCCGCAAAGGACGCTGAGGTTCGCAGAGAGGGGGTAAGGTTTATCCATGTGCTGCGGGCATGATTTCAAGGATACTGACACGCCCTTATTTGCGCGAACTGGGTTTATTGCGAATCACGATTTTGACGTTATAACATTCATTCATCCTCTCGGGTGGCCTCCATAATTTCATCTGTGGATAGTCTGACCGTGCCCTGTTCCGTTATTTGATGAATCATTTCCTCGCTAAAAGCGTGATGGAGTTCGTTGACCGATGAAAATACGAAATCGGGGCGGCGGGGGGCGTGTTCGAGGTCTGCGGGCTGGGTTTCGCCGCTGAGCACGAGAATGGAGGTGATTTCAGCGTTGAAGGCCATTTCCATGTCGGTGTACAGGCGGTCGCCCACCATGGCGGTTTCCCCGGGCACCGCGCAGAGCTTGCTCATCCCCATGCGGACCATCCACGGATTGGGCTTGCCCAGATACAACGGCGTGCGCCCGGTGGCGGCTTCCAATAAGGCGGCCATTGAGCCGCAGTCCGGAATGTAGCCGTGTTTTTCCGGGCACACCTTGTCGGGGTTTGTGGCGAGATAGGGCACACCTTTGCGCAGCAGCAGGCAGGCCGTTTCGAGCTTGGCGTACGTGAGGGTTTTGTCGAAGGCCAGCACCACCGCTTCCGGGGCGGCGTCCGTCACTTCGATCCCCGCCTGACGGAGTTCTTCCTCGAAAGAAGGGGTGGCCAGGGCAAACACGCGCCGAAACGCGGTGTGCAGTTTAATGTATTGCACCGTGGCCTCTCCAGCGGTGAAGATGTTGTCGGGCGCGGCATGAATGCCCATGCGGCACAATTTGTCACTGTACTCTTCGGCATTTCCGGAGGGGTTGTTGGTGAAAAACAAGTAACGGCGCCTCGTGGCCCGCAAAAATTGGATGAATTCCGCAGCGCCGGGAACAGGGCTTTCCCCAAGATACACCGTTCCATCCATATCGAGCAGAAATGCGTCCAGATCGTTCAGCCGGGGCATGTTCAGTGTTCTCCGGAGATTTCCGCCGCATAGCGAATCTGGCTGGCATCGAGGGATTGATGCCGCGCCGCGCGTTTTGCCGCCGCGCGTTCGTGATGTTTCCTCTCCCCCTCGGGATCCCGGATCAAGTCATCCAGGGCCGCGATATCCTCGAAGGCCCCATACACGACCAGGGTGTCTTCGCCGCGAATGTGAGTATGGCCGGTGGGCGCGCCCAGATACCCGCCATGTTCGCGCTTGATGCCCAGTACGGTGACCCCGGCATCGCCCAACCGCACCTCGCCGAGCTGCTTGTTGACCATCCAGCTTTTCTGCCGCACGATAATTTCGGTGACGCCGTAGCCTTCGCCGCGCGCATCCGCCTCCTTTTTCCATTGGGATCGTTTCTCTTCCACCATGGCCCAATGCCGCGCCCCTTCGTTCGGATCACTCTTCCGGCGGTCCAGATCGAGGATTTGGTCCCGGGCGCCATACACGATAAGTTGATCATCCCGGCGGATATACGTGCTCCCCACCGGCGTGCCCACAAATTCCCCGCCGCTCCGATGAATCCCCAGCACGTTGATGCCGATATCCGAAAGCCGCAGTTCGTCCAGCCGGCGGCCCACCAGCCAGTCACCGGGTTCGATGGCCAGTTCGGTCACGTTGTATCCCGCACCCAATTGAAGGAGATTGACAAAGTCGTGCACTTCGAGTTGGGTGAAGCGGCGCAGCGCCCAACTGATCGCGCGGAACATGAGATCGTCCACCCACTTGCTCGTACCCACAAACCACAACAGGACAAACAGGACTATCAACAACCCGAACCGCACCCCGGAAGGCGTTTCGCTTTGCGCCGAAAAGGCCCCCAAGGTGGCCGCCACCATGCCGATGAAGCCCACGCTCCCAAAGAACATCAGCAGGCTGACGATTTGCCGCCGCACGGGATGGTTCACCATGTTTTCCGCTTCATTCGTGGTGTAGCCGCAGAGGCTGAACGCCGACCGCGCCTGAAACTTCGCCATCTCGCGGGACATGCCGGTAAACGTGAGCGCGGCGGCGGCGATGCGGTTAACCAGAATATTCAACAGGATAATCACCACCAGGGCGATCAACGCCGTTGTGAATCCCACGTTCCTACCCTCCTTTGCCGAATCAAAACACGATGAAACACAAGTTCACCGATCATTCTGCCAAGCGGCCACCGGCGAATCAAGCGCATGGCGGGAATCGAGTGACAAAAAATGTCGCGGGATGACGTAAACCGGAGACAAAAAGAGGCGTGCCACGCAAACGGGAAGGCCGAAAAACCCGATTTCCTATGGTTTTAACGGGGGTGAAGGGCCGGTTTTGGGATTGGTACGGAAGTTGCTTTTCTACAGGGCGTAAGTTGAAGCAAAGAAGGCGGCGCCCAGCGGCGAACGCCTTAAACCACAACCCAATTCGAGGAGGAAGAGCCTATGAGTAAGAAAACCGGTTTTACCCTGATTGAACTGATGATCGTAGTAGCGATTATCGCGATTATCGCGGCGATTGCCATTCCGAACCTGCTGCGTTCGCGGATGCAATCCAACGAATCGGCGGCCATCGGCAACCTGCGCACGATTTGCGGCGCGGAAGTGGCGTATCATTCGGCAAACTATCAGTACGCCGTCACCTTTGATGCGCTGACCACTCCGCCGGCCGCCGGCGCCCCGGCCTACCTGGAAGGCGCCTGGAATGCCGCGAAGAGCGGTTACAACTACACGATGGGCGGCACCGCCGCGAACTTCAGCGCCAATGCGGACCCGGAAACGATGAACCAGACGGGCAGCAAGGGGTTCTTCGTGGATGCGAGCGGCGTGATTCGGTATGCCGTGGGCGCGGCAGCCGATGCGGCCTCCACACCGATTGGCCAGACGAGCTGAGCCTAACCACTAAGACCGCGTGAAACGCCGGCGGCGAGGGAAACCCCGCCGCCGGTTTCCTTTATTGAATGGATAAGGGGCCATGTGTATCGTGATGGCGAGAAATACGAGCAACCTAAAAAGGATACGGGCTATGACGGCAGCAATCCTGCTTTTTATTTTATGCTCAACGGCGGTACACGCCGCCGCCGGAGCCAACATGGCCCCAACCCCGCCGGAATGGCCCATCATCACCTGTGAACAACGTCCCGGCGCCTACTGGTGGTGGATGGGGAGCGCAGCCGATGAACCCAACATCACCCGCCAACTCGAACAGTACAAGGCCGCCGGAATGGGCGGTGTCCACATCATCCCCATCTACGGTGCGAAAGGCTATGAAGACCGCTATGTGGACTATCTCAGCCCGCGCTGGCTCGAACTGTTGAATCACGCCGTGTCCGAAGGCAGACGGCTCGGACTGTGGGTGGATATGACCACCGGCACGGGCTGGTGTTTCGGCGGCCCGAACATCCCACCGGACCTGGCCTGCGCGGCAGTGGAATCTCGGCCCCGGAAGATGCGGGAAGGCGATGCGTTTCACCTGGAACCCTTCCAGGGAATGCTCCAATCCATCGTTGCATTTAGTAAGGAAAACGGTGCCGTGGACCTGACCGCCAAGGTTGCGCGGGAAGGAACACTGGATTGGACCGCCCCCGCAGGATCGTGGACGGTGTATACCATTTTCCAGAAACCGGCGGACCGCATGGTGAAACGCGCCGCGCCGGGCGGTGCGGGGCCCATGCTCAATCCTTTTTATGGAGATGCGGTACAACAATATCTGAAAAGATTCTCTGCGGCCTTCTCCGGATATCACGGAGCAATGCCGCGCGCCCTGTATCACGACTCCTACGAATACCAGTCGGATTGGTCGCCGGACTTGCTGCAAGCCTTTGAAACACGCCGCGGCTACCGGCTGCAGGACTATTTTCCGGTCTTTTTTGACGGGGGCGATCCTGAATTGGCGGCCCGGATTAAAGGCGACTACCGGGAAACCCTCTCGGACCTGATGGTGGAGAACTTCATCCGCCCGTGGACGGCGTGGGCGAACCAGCAAGGCTGCGTTACCCGCAATCAGGCGCATGGCTCGCCGGGCAACCTCCTCGATCTTTATGCGGCGGCGGATATTCCGGAAACGGAGATGTTTAACAAAGACCGGAACCCGCTGGTGAGCAAATTCGCCTCGTCCGCGGCGCATGTGACGGGCAAGGTGAAGGTGGCCGCGGAAACGGGCACCTGGCTCAAGGAGCATTTCACCGAAACCCTCGCCGATGTGAAGGATTTGGTGGACGAATTGTTCGTGAGCGGGGTGAATCATGTGGTGTATCACGGAACCTGCTATTCGCCGGAGGAGGCGCCGTGGCCCGGATGGCTCTTCTACGCCTCGACACAGATGAATCCCCGCAATTCCTTTTGGCGGGACGTGCCCGCGCTGAACGCGTATATCGCGCGCTGCCAGGCCGTGCTGCAAACCGGACGCTCCGATAATGACATCCTCGTGTATTGGCCCCTCCATGACCTCTGGCACAATCCCGAAGGCCGTGTCATGCAGATGACCGTGCATAAAACGGAATGGCTGACCCAACAGCCCATTGGAACCGTGGCGCGGGAACTGTGGGAGCGCGGATATGCCTTCGATTATGTGTCGGACCGGATGTTGGAGCAGACACAAGCGGAAAATGGCGTGATAAAGATGCCCGGCGGCGGTTATCGCATCCTTCTGGTCCCGCCCTGTCAACATATCCCGGTGCGGACCCTGGAAATCATGCTTCAGTGCGCGGCGCAGGGCGCCACCGTGCTGTTCGTGGGCCGAATGCCGGACGATGTGCCGGGGCTTGCGAACCTGGAGGAGCGCCGCGCGGCCTTGAAGCAATTGTCCGCCGCGTTGCCGTGGAATGAAAACCATACCGAGGCCCCTTACGGCCAAGGCAAAGTGGTGCTCGCGGAAACGGCGGCGACAGGATTGGAACAAACCGGAATTGCCCGTGAGACCATGGTGGACATCCCCGGCATCCAGTTCATACGCCGTTCCGATGACGTTGGCCGTTATTACTTCATCGCGAACCGGGGCGCGGGAGGGGAAAACCCCGTTGATACAACATCCTTTGATGGCTGGCTTCCATTGGCCGCCCCGGCGAAATGCGCCGTGTTGATGGACCCCATGACCGGCGCTATCGGCGGCGCGCTGTACCGGAACACTTCGGCGCAACATACGGAGGTGTTTATTTCGATCGGGTCCGGACAATCCATCATCGTGCGCACATTCACGGAACAAGAGGTTCAAGCGCCGAAATGGACCTATTGGGAACAGGCCGGTGATCCTGCCGTGCTCTCGGGGCAATGGACCCTTGAATTTATCGAAGGCGGCCCCAATCTTCCTCCCGTACTCAAAACCGGCCATCTAGCGTCCTGGACGGAACTGGGCGGCGAGGACGCCCAGCGATTTGCCGGGACCGCGCGCTATACGCTGAACTTCGATGCGCCGGGGGATGTTACCCAAGACGGGCGGCTGGATTTGGGAAAGGTGGCGGAGAGCGCGCGCGTGCGCCTGAATGCCCAAGACCTGGGGGTTCTGATTGGCCCGCCCTTTTCCGTGCATGTGCCGTCCGGCCTCTTGAAACCACGGGGGAATTGCCTGGAGGTGGAGGTGACCAATCTCTGCGCCAACCGCATCCGCGATCTGGACCGGCGCGGGGTGGAATGGCGCACATTTCATGACATCACTTTGGTGAATTTGGAGTATAAGCCCTTTGACGCCTCGAAGTGGCCGTTGCGCCCGTCGGGCCTGCTGGGCCCGGTGACCCTCACACCGCTCCGCGGGAAGGTGGTTGAGGCGGGGATTGGAATGTTATGATGGTGCGGGAGGTTTCATGAACACGAATGCAACACGGGCTGCTCCGAATACGGTGGAAAGACCCGGCATGACGTTAAGTCATGACCGGGAGGAACGGCGTTTGACCGGATTGGGCATCAGCGAGGGGGTGGCGTTGGGGCGGGTGCGCCTGGTCGAATCCCATAAACGCAAAGCCATACCCTTCTACACCCTTTCCCCAGAAGCCATTCCACGGGAAAAGGCGCGGCTGGCCGCCGCCATCGAGGGGGCCGCCGGGCAATTGGACGAATTGATCGGGATCGTAACCCAAAAAATCGGGCCGGCCCAGGCCAACATTTTCGTCGCGCAGAAAATGATGGTGCAGGATGAAGTCCTGCACCAGCAGATGACGCAGGTAATCGAGCAGCAGCGCCTGAACGCGGAATCCGCCGTGGAAAAAACCCTCGAGGCCTACGAAGCGCTGTTGTCCGAAGTAGACAACAGCTACCTCAAGGAGCGGGCGTCGGATATTGGCGAAATCCGCCGCCGCCTTCAAGATTTCCTGCGCGCCAGCGCACCGGACGACACCCAGGCCCGCCAGGAACAAACCGGCGTGGAAGGCATGTGCATTGTGGTGGCGGAGGAATTGACCCCGAGCGAAACCGTCGGGCTGGACACCACGCATACGGTGGGTTTCATAACGGAGCGGGGCGGGCCGTCGTCGCACGCGGCGATTCTGGCGCGCGCGCTCGGCATTCCGGCGGTAAGCGGCATAAAGAACTTGATGGGTTTCTTCGCGCACGGCGAAGAGGCGCTGATCAACGGCAGCACCGGCGAGGTGATTCTGGCGCCGCTTCCCCACACCCTGCGGCTGTACCCGGCCGCAAAACGCCCGATGGTGCGCCGGCTGACGCCGGTGCCGCCGGTGCCGGGCATAGAGGTGATGGCGAATATCAGCCTGGCCTCGGAGATGGAATTGGCCAACACGGTGCAGGCGGAGGGCATCGGGCTGTACCGGACCGAGTTTGAATTGCTGGCGGCGGGAAAACTGCTGAGCGAGGAGGAACAATACGAACGCTACGCCACGGTGGTGAAGGGCATGGAGGGGCGTCCGGTGTATATCCGCCTGTTTGATCTCGGAAGCGACAAGCCGGCCACGTTTCTTGAAATCCCCCGCGAGGAAAATCCATGCCTCGGCTACCGGGGCGCGCGATTGTTGCTCGGACAGCCGGAATTGTTCGCCTCCCAGGCGCGCGCGATTGCCCGCGCTTCCGCGCACGGGCCAATCCACGTGGTGTATCCCATGATCAGCGATATCGATCAATTTCTAAAACTGCGCGCGCTCTTCCTTCAGCACACCGGCGATCTGGAACAGGGCGCCATGCTGCACGGCGTCATGCTGGAAGTGCCCTCCGCATGCCTGGCGGCGCGGGAGATTCTCGAGACGGCGGACTTCGCCAGCATCGGTTCGAATGATCTGTATCAATACCTTTTTGCACTGGACCGCAACAATGAGCGCGTGGCTCCGGAATACCGCCCGGACCGGCCTGTGTTTTGGGAACTCCTGAGTCAAATCACGGCCGCCGCGAAGGCCACCGGGAAAAAAGTGTCGCTCTGCGGTGAAATCGGCGGACATCCACAATATCTGGCCCGCTTGCTGAACCTGGGGTTGTGCACCGTGAGTGTCAACCCCCGTTTCGTCGGACTGGCGCGGATGGCCGCGCGGCGCTGGCACAAAACCCAGGCGGTTCGTGAAAAAGGGCCGTAAAGTGGTTTCCCTGGGCATAATGGACAACGATACGATGGCCAAACGGGCGGGGCATGGTGCATGCCACACCCGCCCGGCAAAAAGAGGCGTGGAAGTATGAGCCGCACAAAAGTGGTTGTTCTGGGAAGTTTGGTGTTCGCGGGCGGGATTCTATTGATGCTCGGCGCCTGGCTGGGTATGCGCGGTCCTGCAGCCCCGGCGGCGCATTCCGTCATAAAAGGGGCCGGCCCCAGGCCAAATGTCGTGCTGATCGTGGTGGATGCCCTCCGGGCCGACCGCGTGGGCGCGTCACGCAACGGGCAGCCGCTCACACCCTTCCTCGATGAATTCGCACACACCGCCGCGGTCTTTGAACACGCCGTCACCGCCTGCACTTGGACCCGCCCCTCCATCGCCTCCCTGCTCACCTCGCTTCATGTGGACACGCATCAGGTGTACTTCGACAATAATCCCGACACCCCGGATCACCCGACGGCGGATGCCCTTTCAAAGGACCTCGAAACAGCAGCGGAATTCCTGCATGATCAGGGGTATCGGACGGCGGGGGTGCAAACCAATGGCAACCTGAAACCCCTGTTTGGATTTGACCAAGGCTTTGACCGCTATGACTATCTCGCGGATGCGCCGGGCACCGCCATCACCAACAAGGCCTTTGAGGCCCTGAACACATTGAACAGCCCTTTTTTCATGTATGTCCATTATATTGACCCGCATTTGCCCTATATCCCTCCGGACACGTACCGCAAACTCCTGGGATGGCCCCCCGCGCTCTCTCCGGAGGAAATGGCCATCATCACCGATGGCTTCATGGAATATCTCTTGGATTACATGAATGCGGTGACGGGGCGAAAACCCACATCCTACACCCCCCTTTCCGAGGAAGCAAAAGAAGCCGTCCGCCTCCTCTACGACGCGGAAGTCCGGTATGTGGACGACGAATTGCGGCGGTTTGTTTCCGAACTGCAGAACCGCTTTCCTGAAACGTATGTCATCATCACTGCGGACCACGGGGAAGAAATCTGGGACCATAACTACCTCGGCCATGGCCTCGCCATGTATGAAGAAACCCTCCGCGTGCCGTTGATCGTTGCCGGACCCGGCATTGCACCCGGACGGTTCCCGCAAACGGTCAGTCTCGTGGACCTTCTGCCCACCATGGCCACATGGCTCCAGTTGCCCCCCCGGCCGTTCTGGCAGGGCCGGGACATATTTGCGTTGCCACCCGATCCCTCCCGTCCCTTTTTCTCCTACACGGAAGGCCCCTGGCCCGGATGGAACACGAAAAAAGAAATGGTCCTGCTGGGAAATGAAAAACTGATCGCGAACCGCATAAATAACACCGTGGAACTGTTTGATGTTGTCCAGGACCCGCGGGAACAACACAATATTTCGGCTGACCGCCCCGATCAGGTGAAGGCGTTTCTCAAATTACTCGATGAACACCGGGACCGCAACATCCGCGCGCGGCAATCCGTCCGAACCCGAACCGTGGTGGATGCTGAAACACTGGAACAACAGCGAATACTCGGATATGGGCATAAATGAGGAAATTCCGCCGCCCGCTTCACCAACGCCCGGACGGGAAGGCGCCGTGCGCGTGGGACCCGCCGGCTGGTCCTATAAAGACTGGGAAGGCATCGTGTATCCGCCGGGGTTGCGCCGGGGCCTGCATCCTTTGACCCTTCTCGCCCCCCTTTTCGACACCCTCGAGATCAACAGTTCGTTTTACCGGCCCGTGAATCCGGCGCATGCCGCCGGATGGGTTAAGAACATGGAAAAGAATCCTCGATTCAGCTTCACCGTCAAACTCTGGGACCGCTTCACCCACCAGCAGGCGGCTTGGCCCGCCGCGGCGGAGATCCAGGTGTTCCGCAACGGCATCGAACCCCTGCGCGGCGCGGGAAAACTGGGCGCCCTCCTCATTCAGTTTCCCTGGAGTTTCAAGCGCACCCCGGAAAACCGTCAATGGCTCGCGCGGGTTCTGGATACATTCGCGGAGTATCCCCTCGCCCTGGAACTCCGCCACGCCTCCTGGGACCGGCGGGAATTGTATGAGGGACTCTCCCGCCGGAAAGTCGCCTTCTGCAATATTGATCAACCCCTCATGCGGGACTGCATCGGCCCCGCGGCCCATGTGACCGCGCCCTTGGGCTACATCCGCCTCCATGGCCGAAACACCGCCGATTGGTTCCGCAAGGATGCAGGACGCGACAACCGGTACAACTATCTCTACAGCCCCGATGAACTGAAACCCTGGATTGAGAAAATCAACCAGATGAAGAAACGGGTCAACGACCTCTTCATCACCACCAACAACCACTTCCGCGGCCAGGCCATTGTAAACGCCCTGGAAATCCAAGCGGCCCTGGGCCGCGTGCCTGCCGCGCTTCCCAAACACCTCATCGAGCATTACCCACGGCTGAAAGCATTGTTGAAGGAGTAGCGGACAGCGGTCTCCTCATTGTTCATCCCACAGATCACCGACCCCGAAGGGGTCGAACTATCCTGTCATGGTTTATTCGACCCCTTCGGGGTCGCTTCAATAGAGGGACGCTGCCATCCATAGGTTTTACCTATGGCTGTTCAAATTCGACTCCCTCGGAGTCCACAGATCCCCGCATAGGTTTCCCCTATAATTCACCGGACGCTTTCCAAATGTATCAGTGTCGAACTTTGGTCTCTGGACCCGGCTCCCATTCTTTTTTAGTTTCGTCTGTGTCACGAGGATCTTTCTCCCCCTCGAAAACCGTGCCCGTAATGTTCAATTTTTCCTTGGCCAACGCCTGAAGCTTGTATTTTTGAATCTTGCCGTTGGTGGTGGCGGGGAATTCGTCCACGAAGAAAACATACTTCGGCACCTTGAACCGCGCGATCCGGGTCTGGCAGAAATCCAGCACATCCTCTTCCTTGACATCCGCCCCGTCATGCAAAATGATGAACGCGCCGACGGTTTCGCCGAAACGCGGATCGGGCACGCCCACCACCTGGACATCCTTGATGCCCGGCATGGTGTACAGGAGTTCTTCGATCTCGCGCGGATAGATATTCTCGCCGCCGCGGATGATCATGTCCTTGATGCGCCCCGTGATGCGGTAATAGCCGTGCTCGTCCCGCGTGGCGAGGTCGCCACTGTGCAACCAGCCCTCCGGATCGATGGCGAGCGCGGTGGCTTCGGGCATATTGTAATACCCTTTCATGACATTATAGCCCCGGCAGCACAACTCGCCGGGCTGATTGTCGCCCAGCGTTTCCCCCGTCTCCGGATCAATGATCTTCACTTCCATATCGGGAAGAATGGTGCCGATGGTGCCCACGCGCCGCTCAATGGTTTCATCGGTGCTGGTTTGCGTGATGACCGGCGAGGCCTCGGTCAGCCCGTAGGCGATGGTGATTTCCGGGCAGTGCATCTCATTGATGACCCGGCGCATGGTTTCGATGGGGCACGGCGAGCCGGCCATGATGCCCGTCCGCAGCGACGTCAGATCAAACAGCTTGAACATCGGGTGGGCGAGTTCGGCGATAAACATGGTGGGCACGCCGTACAGCGCCGTGCATTTTTCCTTTTGCACCGCCGCCAGCGCCAGCAGCGGATCAAATTGTTCGAGCATGACCAGCGTCCCGCCATGGGTCAGCACGGCCATCACCCCCAGCACGATCCCGAAGCAATGAAACAAGGGCACGGGCAGGCACACACGGTCCACCTCCGTGAACCGCTGCCGCTCGCCTATATAAAAGCCATTATTCAAAATGTTCCGGTGCGTCAGCATGACCCCTTTCGGGAAACCGGTGGTGCCCGAGGTATATTGCATGTTGACGACGTCATCGCTGTGTATCGAGGCTTTCGCGGCAATCAAGCCCTCATCGGAGCAATGCCCGCCCAGATTCATCAGTTCGGTGCTGCTGAACATGCCGCGGTGCTTCCGCTGGCCGATGTAAATCACATGTTTCAGTTTGGGATATTCATTTGAGCGCAGGCGTCCGCGTTCATGATGCTTCAGTTCGGGCACCAGTTCATACAACGTGCTGATGTAATCCACGTCCCGGAATTCATCAATGATCGCCAGGGCCTTGAGGTCCGCCTGTTTCATGATATACGCCAGTTCATGCCGCTTGTTCGCGGGATTGATCGTGACGATCACCGCGCCGATGCGCGCCGTGGCGAAAAAGACCGTGAGCCAGTCCGGCACATTCCGTGCCCAAATCCCCACATGGTCGCCCGGTCCGATCCCGATGGCCAGCATGCCCTTGGCCAACTGATTCACCCGTTCGTTGAACACGCCATACGTGAAGCGCAAATCCCGGTCGGGATACACCTCAAACTCATGTTCCGGCTGACGCCGCGCCTGCGCTTCCAGCACGCCGTCCACGGTTTCCGTGAAAAACTGCATTCCGTTTTTTCCTTATAATAACAGCGCCCGATCCATGGACCGGGCGCTGCAATCCTACCACAAACGTTACTCCGATATGGAGGCCTTCACGTCCGGCAGAGGCGTGCCATCGGGCAGGCGAAACCGCGCGCACGCGCCCCAGTCCCCGCCCTGCTGGTACACCGCCAGAAGGAGCGTGTTCGCGCCTTCCTTGAGTTGCACCGCGATCTTGTCCTCGCCCGGCGTGATGATGCGGCCCTTATTCAGACCGTGCACCAATTCGCCGTTCAGCCATACCTTCACCCCATCGTTCGATCCCAGTTCGAGCAGGGCGGCCTGGGCCTTGGGGGAGGTGATTGTGCTGCGGAGGTACGCCACGCATTCGCGCCCCGGCGCAAACGCGCCCAGATTGGCCACAAACGCCGGCGTATGCTCGATATCCACGCCCATCGGCATGATCCGCCACACCCCTTCGCCCTTTTCCGGAGGATAGGCCGTCTCGAACAGTTTGGTGGCCGTGACGCCTTCCTCGGAATACGGCCCGGACACTTCCCACGCCGTCACATAATCGTCAAAGCCGCCCAAGGTTTTCATGATGGCTTCCGCGGCCTTGCGCAAGGGTTCCGCGGTTTCGGGCGTCAGCAGCGGCTCGGCCACCGCCTTGGCCTCGACGGGATACACGCCGCAAATGGACTGCGCGATCTTCAGCGCGGCATTGTTCGCTTCACCCGCCACGGCGGCATCCGCCTGCTGTTGCCGCGCCATTTCCAGCGCCTTCAAGGACGGCACATCCACCAAGCCCGCCAGGGCGGCCTTGCGCTCGCCTTCGTTCTTCGCCAACGCAAACACTTCCGTGTACCGCGCCAGCAAATCGGCCACGGGCCGGTCTTTCACCATGCGCAGGACGCGAATATAGCCCTTGAGCGCCGCCGCCCGTTCCTCTTCGGATTTCGGCGCGGACGCCAGGGCCTTGAGATCATCCAGCGGGGCCGGATTGGGCCAGCCGCCCAGCTTGTCCACGGCCACCAGGCGGATGCCCGCATCGGCATCTTGAACCGCCGCGCGCAACGCATCCAGCGATTTCGCCGTGGGGATGCCGCCCAGAATGCGGAGACAGGACGCTTTCAACTCCGCATTGGGCGCTGATTTCAATTTGTCCAGCACCGCCTCGGCCCGCGCATCTTCTTTTACCACGCGCAGGCAAATCGCGCTGATGGCGCCTTCAATGGGGTCGCGGCCCGGCTGGTCTTTCGCCTTTTCCAGCAGGGTGAACAGGGCGGGCAAATCTTTCTCATCGCCCATCGCCTGCATTGCTTTATAGACATCGCCTTGCACGGCGGGATCATTCGCCATGTCCAGCAAGTCACGCTTCATGCCCGCCGCGCGGCGGTCGGTCAGGGCGCGGATGGCTTCATTCCGGGCCTCGCCCTTGCCTTTTTTCGCCAGACGCACCAGTTCGGCGTCCACGCCATTGCCCGGCAGCGTGCTCAGGCTGGTCCGGGCCGTGCGGCGGATATCCGACTCGACGTTCATGGCCTTTTTCAACAGCAGTTCCGTGCATTCGGCGTTGCCCACGCGCCCCAGGGCTTTCAGGGCCGCCAGACTCACCGCAGAATCTTTGTCGTCACTCAGTTTCATAATGGCCGAACCGGCCGCGGAATCCCCGCGCCCCGCCAGCGCGTCAATCAACAGAACCTTGTGCGCGGCATCGGCCTTGTTCAACAACTCCGCCACCGCACGGGTGGCGGCAACACCGGTCAACGCCTTCTGATCGCGGACAAAACCCGCCGCCACGTGAACCAGTTCCACATCCGGATCGCATAACGCGGCCACCACGCGGTTCAACGCGCCCGAAGGATCGGCTTTAATCAAGCCGGCCAGGGCCGCCGCGCGGACGTGACCGGGCTGTCCCGCCGCCATTAGTTCCTCGTATTGGGCAACACGCTTGCCGTCCTGGGCGGCGGCCGCGCAATTCAGGCAGCCATCCAACAGCGCCGCTTTTACTTCCGGCGCGGCATTGGCCAGCGCGGCATGCAACGTTTCACAGGCTGCATCCCCGCCAATCCGCCCCAAGGCATACGCGGACGCCTGGGCCACCGCCTTATCGGCGGACGGCAACAGATCCGCAAGCACCGGAACCGCTTCGGGATTGCCCCGGCGTCCGAGTTCCGTAATTACCCCCAGTTTCATGGGGTCCGGCAGCGTTTTCGCCGCGTCCTGCAGCGCGGCTTGCGCTTCCGCGCCCGGAATCCCTTCCAGCGCGCGCAGGGCGAAATCCGCCGTATCCGCGTCCGCAAGCAATCCCGCCAATGCGGGCACCGAGGCCGCCGTGCCCATAATCGCCAATTCCCGGCCAATGAAGCGTTTGGCATCCAGCGATGCGCCGCTCTTCAGGATTTCCGAAAACTTGGCTTCCAGTTTTCCTTTCAGCGCGGCATCCGCATTCGCGGCCCGCACGGCCTTCACCACCACTTCCAACGGCGCGCGGCTCTGGCCAAATTCATATTTCGACAAATAGTCCAGCGCCTGGTCCAGGGTCAGCGGGGCCTGCGCCCACGCCACACCCATGCTCAACGCCAGCAAAAGTACGAATATCCGTTTCATAACCGTCATCCTTTCTCTCAGACATGCCACGGGCTGCGCATGGCGGGAACCATCATGCGGTTGGCTTCGTCGTCGTTGATGAACATTTCCTTGGCCGGATCCCAGTTCAGCTTCCGGCCCAGCCGCATTGCGATATTCGCCATGTGGCACATCGCCGCGGTATGGAATCCCACTTCCACCGGCGCCTTGCACTCCCCGCGCGACTTCACGTTCTCGATAAAATCGAGATGATGCCCGCGGCTCCGCCCCAAATGGAGTTCATTGGGGCCTATCACTTCCTTGAGCAGCGCGGCGGGTTCCGCCTCCAGATCGCCGCCGTGTACATGAATGAAAATCCAGCCGTCCGTCCCCTCGAATTTCACGCCCCGTTCGCCCTTGCTCTCGCCAATCAGCGTCACGCCGTTCGCATACCCGAATTGATACCGGTAGCTCATCGCCGTATTGAACAGCCCGTCTTCCGGGAACCAGCCCTGGCCTTCCACCGACGTGGGGAACGTGTCGTCCGTGCCATTGCCCAACTGCGCGAGGTCCAGAATGTGCGCGCCGCGGTCCGTCATTTCGCCGCCGCTGTAATCGAGGATGTAGCGGAACCAGAAATGGCAGCGTTTTTCCGTGTACGGCTCGAGCGGGGCGGGGCCGAGCCACATGTTGTAGTCGAAGCCTTCCGGCACCGGCATCACCGGCTGGGGTCCCACCGGATAGTGGTTGTCAATCGGCATGTTCACCCGGATGGTGTGCAGTTTGCCGATGCGGCCGTTGCGCACCAGTTCACACGCATACCGCGCATTGTCGCGCGACCGCTCGTGGCTCCCCGTCTGAAACACCCGCCGGTACTTCCGTACCGCGTCCACCACCGCGCGGCCTTCGGGAATCGAATTCGCCAGCGGCTTCTCGCAGTAAATGTCCTTCCCCGCCTTGCAGGCCGCCACGCTGATAATCGGATGCCAGTGGTCCGGCGTCGCAATCATCACCGCATCAATGTCGTCCCGCGCCAGGACCTCGCGGAAATCGTTGTATTCCGCGCAGCCCTTGAACGTGGCATCGTTTTTGCCCGCGTAAAAATCCTCCACCGCTTTTTTCGCGTTCGCCCGGTGCCCGGTGTCCACATCGCACACCGCCACCATCTGCACGTCCGGCACGCTCATCAGGGCCTTCATGTCATAGGTGCCCTGACCGCCCGTCCCGATGGACGCCATCACAATACGATTGCTCGGCGCGACCGCGCCGTCCGCGCCCAGGGCGCGCGCGGGAATAATGTACGGAAACGCAACGGCGCCCGCCGTGACGGCCGCGCTGCGCCGCAGGAAATCCCGGCGTGAAAATTCCTTCTTCTTAGCCATGGCAACGACTCTCCCAAGGTGTTGAGTAAAAAATCAGACAAGCCCGTATACTGCCTTGAACTAGTGGCTCGAATCAAACTTCCAGCGCATTGCCATGCAATTGTTTTGTTGCCCACAGTATTATTATGGTATGCCAACTTCAGACGAATGTTTACGGCATATTCTCCTTAGAAACATGTATTATAGTGGCATTGCGACAGGAATCTCTTCACAAAGCGCCTGCAGTACGGAAGCGTTGGAGAAATTTAGGTGATGGATTTTGCAATATTAGATTTTCCATTGAGATGTATACGGCGGGCAGCACTAAAAGCGTGAATACCGTTGAACTGATCAGCCCGCCCATCATGACGATGGCAAGGGGTTTTTCGATTTCCGCGCCGACACCTTGGCTGATCAGAATGGGAAGCAGCCCGAGGGCGGCGCAGGAGGCCGTCATGAGTTTGGGGCGCAGCCGTTGCACACTGGCCATCCGGACCGCCTCCAGTTTGGAAAAGCCTTCCGTGATGAAGTCCCGGGTTTGCGTGAGGAGCACCAGGCTGTTTTGCACCGCAATGCCGAACAATGCGATGAAGCCGACCGCCGAGGAAACGTTCAGGGTCTCCCCCGTCAGCAGCAACGACACCACGCCGCCGATGAACGCGCTGGGCACCGTGGCCAGAATAATGGCGGCCTGCGGCAGGGAATGCAGCGCGAGATAGAGCAAAATGAAGACGATGCTCAACGCCACGCCCGAGGCGAGCACCAGCGAACGCATGGCCCGCTGCTGGCTCTCGTACTGGCCGCCAAAGACGATAAAGTAATCGGGGGGCAATTCGAGTTGCGCCAGCTTGGACTTGATTTCCGGCACCACGCTTCCGAGGTCCCGCCCCTGAATGCTGGCGTCAATGCTCAACCGGCGGTTCATGGCTTCGCGCCAGATGACATTCGGCCCCTCGGTCAGCGTGACTTCCGCCACCTGCGACAGGGGAATCTGTGCGCCGGAGGGCGTGTCCACCCGAATATTCCCAATCGCCTCCGGATTGTTTCGGATATCCTCCGGGAATCGTGCAAAGACGCCATAACTGCGCTGGTTTTTCCACACCTGGGTCAATTCTTCGCCGCCGACGGCCAGCCGGACGATTTCGGAAAGGGCGGTAACGGAGATGCCATAGCGCGCGG
>CAYXPO010000001.1:10185-15018 GCA_964466925.1 uncultured Nitrospirales bacterium | reverse complement strand
GGCCTGCCGATCAATCCGGATTTGCAGTTGCGGAATGCCCACCGCCTGGTCCATTTTGGCGTCCTCGATGCCGGGCGTGCCGCGGACCGTGTCAAAAATGATTTTCCCTTTTTCCGACAACACCCGGATGTCCGGGCCGAATAGTTTCACCTGCAACGGCGCGGGCGTACCTTCGAGACTCTCGTCAATCTTGAGTTGGAACGGCTGCGTGAACGCCACCGCCACCCCGGGAATTTCTTCGACGGCTTCCCGGATGTCCGCCAAAATTTCCGCGGCGGGGCGGGACAATTCCGCCTTGGGTTTCAGGTTTACAAGAATCTCGCCGGAATTCACCGGCAGCACGCAGCCGATGGCGCGCTCGGAACGGCCATTGCGCCGCACCACGTCCGTAACATTGGGATCCTTCATGAGGAGTTGCTCGATTTGCCGGGTGATGCGATCGTTTTGTTCAAGCGAGGTTTCCGGCGGCGTGACCGTGGAAATCACCCACGCGCCCTCGTCCAGTTTCGGCATGAAGTCGCGTCCCACGCGCATCAGGCCAAACCCCGCGGGAATCAGCAGCACCAGCGTGAGGGCAATCACCACCCAGCGATGCCGTAACGCGGCATTCAGCACGGGTACATAGATTTTTTTCAATCCCCGGACAAACCACACCTCTTCCGCCTTTGCCTGCACGCGTTTCGAGGCCAGCAGCCACAGGCAGAGCACGGGGGTCAGGGTCAGCGACAACAGGAGCGAAATCATCATGGCGGAGCCGACCGTCACCGCAAGCGGACGGAAGAGCAGCCCTTCGATGCCGCCCATGAGGAACAGGGGAAGAAACACCGCGACAATGATGAAGGTGGCGAATGCGATGGGGCGTCCCACCTCGAGCGCGGCGCGGAAGGCCACATTTTCCTTCGCGGTTTTATCGCCGAGTTCGCCGCGATGCTTGTGAAAGTGATGGAAGACATTCTCCACCATGATGATCGATGCATCCACCATGATCCCCACCGCAATGGCCAACCCGCCCAGCGACATGGTGTTCAACCCCACATTGAATTGCCGCATTAACACCCCCGCCATCACCACGGACAACGGCAGGGACAGGGCCACGATCAACGTGCTTCGGAAGTGTCCCAGATACGCGAACAGCACAAGCACCACCAATACCGCCCCCGCCAGGATGGCGCGCGTCACACTGGACAAAGCGTTGCCGATTAAATGGGTTTGATCATAATACGGAACGATGCGGACGCCCTTGGGGAGCGTGGGGCGCATATCCTCAATCGCTTTCTCAATGCCCTCAACCACTTGGACGGTATCCGCCGAGGGCTGCTTGATAACAAGCGAGACCACTGTCTCCTTGCCGTTCTTGCTGGCGATGCCCCGCCGGATGGCCGTGCCGTCTTCGATGGCGGCGATGTCGCGCAGGAAGAGCGGCACGCCGTTTTTCGCGCCAATCACCGTGTCGCCTATGTCCTGCGCCGAATCATACCGGCCAATGCCGCGCACCGTATATTCCGCCGGCCCCGTGCTGATGAATCCGCCCGAGGCGTTTTCATTGCCGCTGCGAATGGCGGTTTCAACCTCCGAGAGGGTCACGCCGTGCGCATGAATCTTGACCGGGTCCAGGGTGATGCGGTATTGACGGAGATAACCGCCCATGTTAAGCACTTCCGCCACACCGGGAACTGTCAAAAGATTGTAGCGGATTTGCCATTCCGCCAGTTCGCGCAATTCCATGGCGGACAAATCGCCCTCAACGGCGAATTCATAGACTTCGGCCAGGCGCGTGGTGGCGCTGGCCAAGGTGGGCGGCTCGGTGCCGGGCGGCAACTGCGCGGCCACCTGAGCGATGCGTTCCGAGACAAACTGCCGCGCCCGCCAGAATTCCGTCTCGATGTCAAAATCCACAATCACGGACGCCAGGCCCTGCGTGGTTTGCGAGCGCACCCGCCGCACACCGGGCAGGCCGTTCATGGCGGCCTCCATGGGACGCGTGATCATCAGTTCAATTTCTTCCGGGGCCATCGCCTCGTTTTCCGTGACGATGGTGAACACCGGGATGGTGATGTCCGGGTAAACGTTTTTCGGCATGCCCTGATAGGCGGTCAGGCCAAAGACAAACGCAAGCGCCACCCCCAGCAGCACCACCGGTTTATGCCGGAACGACGCGCGGAGGATGCGTTCCATAAGCGAGTGTTGCGATGAATCCATGTGCTGTTCCAATCGTTGGTTAATGTTCGTGGCCCAATGCGCCTTTTTCGAGGGTCGCTTTGAGCAGGAAGGCGCCCTCCGAAACATACGGTTGCCCGGGCGTCAATCCCTCCACAATTTCCACATGGGTTTGCGTCCCGCGGCCCGCCGTGACCGGAACCGGCTTGAACCCCTCATCCGTCCGCAGAAACACCGACGGTTTTCCCTCGAAGGTCTGCACCGCCGTTTTCGGGATCATCACGGCCACGGGTAGCTTCTCCGTGGCGGCATAGCCCGTAACGAACTGTCCCGGCCTCCACCGGCCCCCGGGGTTTTCCAACACCACACGCGCGGTGACGGTGCGCGTTTCTTCACCCATCACCGGCCCGAGATAGGAAATCACGCCATTCGTTCCGGTATCCGAGGCGGCGCCGTCTTGCACCAGGATTTCCTGCCCTTTTCGAATGACGCTCAAATCCTTCTGATACACATTGAAATCCACCCACACGCTGCTCAAGTCGGCCACGATAAAGGCCGTGGCGTCCTCCTTCAGCGCCTCGCCCAACGTGATGTGTTTTTCAATAATGACGCCATCAAACGGCGCCAGGATTTCATACCGCGTCAAAGAGACGTGCGCCTGGCCGGGCAGTTGCTCCACATACGCTTCGGAAAAACCAATCGCATGCAATTGCTGCTCCGCGGTCCGCGAAACAATGCGCGCCTCCGCCAGGGTGTTTTTCGAAGAGAGGTAGTCCTGTTCCGCAGAGATTTTCTTGGCCCAAAGCCCCGCTTCCCGTTCAAACAGGACGGACGCCAGCGCCTCCCGCTCTTTCGCCGCCAAGTATCCCGCCTTCAGCGCCGCCAATTCACGGCTGTCGAGCACGGCCATGACCTCGCCGCTCTTCACGGCATCGCCAAGGTTCTTGAACACTTCCCGCACCACGCCCGGAATGCGCGGCACCACATGCGCCACACGGTCCGCGTTTAATTTGACCTCGCCCGGCAGGGTCAACGAAATAGTGAGTTCACCGGGACCCGCCTCGGCCACCTTGATCTGGTTGTTCACGATCTGTTCCTGTGACATCCGGACCACATCGGCGTGTTCCTCCTGCGCGTGCTCTTCCGATTCGGATGCTTCCGCGGCATGAGATTCCTTGCCATGGTCCGGTTTCTCCGATTCGGCGCGGGCGGGGGCATGTCCGAGATAGGCCGCAACCAGGCCAAGCGCCAGGATTGCCGCCAGGGATAACCAAATGGCTTTATGCATCTTTTTCATGGGGGATTACTCCGATGGTTGTTCAGGTTCGGGCCAGAGCGTTTCACCGAGGAGACGCTCCACGGTGGCCACGTTCTGGTGATAGGCGGAAAGCGACAGCAGGTGGCGTTCCCGCGCATCGAACAGGGTTCGCTGGGCATCCAGCACATCGAGAAAACCAAACTTGCCCTGCGTATAGGCTTCATGGATGGCGTTGAAGGTTTCCAGGGCTGAAGGCAGCACCGTGGACTTCAGGGTATGAATGGCCGCCTGCGCATTTGCCAGGTCCTGATAGGTTTGCGCCAGTGAAGCAATGATGCGTGCATGCACCGCATGGCGTTCCGCGGAAGCTTTGGCGGCAAGATGTTCCGCCTCCTTGACCCCTCCTTGATTGCGGTTAAAGACCGGTAATGGAACCGAGACGCCAAGCACCAACAGAGAATCCCAGCGGTCTTCCGATTCCAATGCATACCTGGAACGGCGGATGCCCTCGGAACCCAGCGTCCAATCACTTCCCTTTACACCGGCATTATGCCGTACCCGGTACCCGGCGGACACCGAAATGTCCGGTATGGCCTTGGCGCGCTCGAGCGCCACCACCGCATTTCGTTTTTCCAACTCCGTCCCCCACCGGGCAAGGTCCGGGTTCTTTTTCATGCGTTCTTGGAGGGATTCCAGCGGGGGGATGTCCTTCACCGGCTCAAGCACTCCTTCCAGCCGATCAAAGCGCGCAGCGGGTTGGCCCCAGAGCGCGGCAAGGGCGGTCCGTGCGGCCGCCAAGTCCCGCGCGGAATTTTCAGATTGAAGCTTGGCCGTAGCCAAGGCGGTTTGTGCTTTTTTCACTTCCAGGGGTGAAACCCGTCCGGCTTCCACCCGGGCCGACACCGTTCTCAGCACTTGGTCCGCCAGCGCGACCAATTCCTGGTCCAATGTGACCCGTTCTTGCGCCGCCACCCCTTCGATAAACGTTTTGGCCGTGGTTTCAAGTACATTCGCGCGGGCGATTTCATAGTCCCACGAGGCCGAATCCCGCTCGCGGGCGGCGGCGGCCATCCGTTTGGCGCGCTTCCCGCCGAGTTCTATTACTTGTGAAAGGGATACCGTTACTTCCGCTTCCGAAAAAAGGCCGCCGGAGGATGTTTCGGATTCCTTCGACCATTCGGTAATGAAGCTGGACCTAATATCGCCGCGCCCAAGGCCGGTGGCCGTGGATGCCCGGCGGTGCGATGAAGCCCCTGAAAGCCGGATATCTTCGACCTCCAGGGAGAGTTCCGGGTTGGGCCGTTGCCGGGCCTGGAGTTGCCGGGCCTCGGCGGCCCGGAGGTCGAAGGGATACACCGCCAGATCAGGATTTTGTTAGAGCACAAGCGCAATAACCGCCGGAAGCGTCAACACACCAT
>CAYXPO010000001.1:7733-10175 GCA_964466925.1 uncultured Nitrospirales bacterium | reverse complement strand
CACACCTTGGTCCGGCATGCTGGAGGGCGTGTCCGCAGCCCCCTGCCTGCACAGGCTCAGAAGGAGAATACCGGCTATTTTCATGCCATGGAATGGTCTCATTTCAGTAAGTCCTCTCGATGTTACAATCAAACGTTTTCCGTGCATTCAGCAACGGTTAAAACGCGGCGGGTTCAGGTATACAGGGGGTGAGGGAAGTACGGGTATCCCAGGGAACATCAAGAAACGGGGATACCAAGTTCCCTAATTTCAGAGAGGAAAGGAAAAGATCAATTCCGAAGCACAACGGTTTGGGCGGGGGAAACGCCAGGAGGGGATGGCGGCCTGAACGCGGAAGGGTTCTTCAGGCCCAAAACAAGGTGCGAAACCACCGCCAGATGTGCCCACCCGGCGTTAATTACAAGGGAATCGGCCTGTGTGTGTCTGGTCAACACCCCCGGCGCCACAATAGCGGCTGCCACACTAAGGGGAATATCCCTGCATGGACCGCAATGGCTGCCGGAATGGGAATCCACCGCACCAGACAACGGGGCAGCGTTTTTTTTCGCCGGCAGGGATGGCCCGGAAACGCACTGGCCATTCAGTGCCATTTCAATGGCCATATGACCCTCTTCCGCGAGGCACAGGACGGATTCACCCCCTTGCACTGCGGCAATCGGGATGATCACCACGGCCATAAGGCCCGCCAACGCTTTCTTGAGTCCTGTCATGCAGTGCTTTGCATCCTTGTTTGCACACGGAACACTGTCACGTTAACAGATTCCACAACTTGTCTAGTCCCAATTATACTAAAAAAAGGCGCCTATACAAAATACCCCCTTCCAGTAAAATCCGTACTACTACTGTGAATTTCTTGTATTTTTACAAAGAAATTGTACTCTGGCTTCACATAAACGGCCAGGCAATTCCTGCCTGTACAACTCCGTTCGACACCGCGCTTTCACCGTTTCGCGCGAAATATTTCCCCAAAACCTGCGCCAATTCGCGTACTTCTGCGGCTATTCTTTCTTATCCGTGCAAATCCTGTGTTTACACGCACTCATGAGAAACAAAGGGAACTTCTGTGGATTTTTGCAACGGCCATGGATATTCAAGCTGCGTGTCCCCCAAAGGCCCCGTTCATTTTAGTCTATTCTTTCCTTGGCGAGTGTCCAAAGCGATTCCCGCCCGCCTTCGGTCACGGCATTCGCAATGCTGTCCGCGTCCTGGCGGTAGTCTTCGCTGGTTTGCTTTATGGCGGGATACCGGGTAGTATTGGTTCACAAGTATGTTTAGCGTTTAAGTCGGGAATAATCGCGCCGAAGCTCCGCACGCAAATAGGCTAGTGTGCGGAAGGGCGTGGTGTTTGGAGACGGTAAATCGCCATGAAATTGTCCACAAAAGCCCGTTATGGGCTTCGCGCCATGCTTTGCCTGGCCCTTTCGGACCGCAACCGGTGGGTAATGACGAAAGAAATCGCGGAGAGCCAAAAGCTCCCCCTGACCTACCTTGAGCAGTTGATGATGTCGTTGCGGAAGGCCGGGCTGGTTTCGGCGATCCGGGGGGCACATGGCGGCTATATGCTGGCGCGCGAGGCCGCGGCCATATCGCTGGCGGAAATAGTGGTGGCGCTGGAAGGCCCCTTGCAGGTGGCGGATTGCGCGGATGTGCCCAACTGCTGCCTGGCCCCGGCGGAATGCGCCCTGAAAGAGATTTTCGCGGAGGTGAACAAGTCCCTTTATGAGACCTTTGCGCGGTTCACCCTGGCGGACTTCGCGGAACGGCATCGCCAACTGGCGGGTTCCGGCAACCCCATGTTTTTCATTTAAGTCTTCCCCTGCGTCCACCGTGCGGCGGGGACAACCGAGGTAGCATCCATGACCCGGCAACATGCATTGTCACGGACCGAGTTACTGCTCGGCAAGGAAGCGCTGGCGGTCCTGCGGGAAAAGCGGGTGGCGGTTTTTGGGGTGGGCGGCGTGGGCAGTTACGCCGTGGAAGCCTTGGCGCGCTGCGGTATCGGGCATCTTCTGATTGTTGACGATGACACCGTGTGCCTCACCAACATCAACCGCCAACTCCATGCCACCACCCTGACGGTGGGGCGGGAAAAAGTGGCGGTGATGAAGGAGCGGGTAGCGGAAATTGATCCGAAAATCATTGTGGACGCCCGGCATTTCCGCGTGACCGCCGGCAATGTGCCTGAACTCTTTGATGTGCCGGTGGACTATGTGATTGACGCGCTGGACACCATTTCCGCCAAAATCGCCCTCGCCGAGTATTGTTTTCGTCATTCCCTGCCCATCATCAGTTGCATGGGGGCCGGCAACAAGCTTGATCCCACGAAATTTGTCGTCGCGGACCTGTATAAAACCCGGATGTGCCCACTGGCCAAGGTGATGCGCGGCGAACTGCGGAAGCGGAACGTGACCCGGCTCAAAGTGGTGTATTCGGAGGAAATGC
>CAYXPO010000001.1:2967-7723 GCA_964466925.1 uncultured Nitrospirales bacterium | reverse complement strand
CGCAAAAAACGTTTGCCGCACAAGCACCCGCACGCACGGAAGCCTCCCCCGATGGACCGGCGCGCCGTGAAAAGCGGAATGTGCCCGCGAGCATATCGTTTGTTCCTCCGGTGGCCGGATTCATCCTGGCGGGTGAAGCAATAAAAGACTTGGTGCAAGTGAAATAAAGGCGCCACGGCGGCGGCTTGGGTTTGCTTTTACGCCCTTGCGTGCAATAAGCTGAGCGGGCCGATGCGCGAACAGGGCCCATCGCATCAACCTCAACCACAACGCCAGGAGGTATCATCCATGAGCGGTTCAATGTCCCGCAGGAGTTTTTTGTCCAGAAGCGCGGCGGCCGTGGCGGCGCCCTATATCGTGCCCGCCTCCGTCCTGGGCCGGGGCGGCATGACGCCCCCTTCGGAGCGCATCACGGTTGCGGGCATCGGCATTCACGGACGCGGGTTTGACGACCTGCGCGCCATCATCAGCCACAAGGACGTGCAAGTCCTCGCCATTTGCGACATCTGGAAACAGCAGCGGCTGGCGGTAAAGGACTTTGTGGACAAGAAGTACGGCAACACGGATTGCGCGATGTACCGCGACATACGCGAGTTCCTCGCGGAGCGCGACGACATTGACGCGGTCCTGATCGCCACGGGCGACCATTGGCACGCCCCGGCGTCCATCATGGCGATGCGGGCGGGCAAGGACGTATACACGGAAAAGCCCTCGACCATGACCATCGCCGAGGGCCAGATGGTGGTGGAGACGGCGCGGCGCTATGGGCGGGTTTACCAAACCGGCACACAACGCCTGAGCGAGGCCAATCATGTTTTCGCCATTGAAATGGCGCGCACCGGACGCCTGGGCAAGGTGCACACGGCCTATGCACATATCGCTCCGTGGGACGCGGCCAAAATGCCGAACGACTGGAAACCGGCCCAGGACCCGCCGCCGGTGGATGAAGTGGATTGGGACATTTGGCTCGGCCCCTGCCCTTGGCGGCCCTTCAATATCGAGTATGTGCGCGGCGGATGGCGCGGCTATTACGACTTCCACACCAGTTGCATCGGTGAATGGGGCGCACACACCTTCGCCCAAGCCCAAGCGGGACTCGACACGGGCGGTTTGTCGCCGGTGAAATACGAATACGTGGACAATGACAGCGGCGACGGCATGGTGTGTACTTTTGCGAACGGCCAGAAAATGATCCTGTCCCGCGGCAATGTGTACTGGCACGGTTCCTGCGGGGAACGTTTCGACGGCGAACGGGGCTGGGTGGGTTCCGCCGACGGGTATACCATGCCGGAGGCGTCATCGCCCGATTTGCTGCTGGAATACAAGAAGGTAATCGGCGAATATGTGGAGCGCACGGGACGCTCTCTCGATCACATGCGCAATTTCCTGGATTGCATCAAGTCGCGCGAAGAAACGGTCGCCAACCCCATCGTGATGCACCGCTCGATGTGCACCGTCCATGCGGCCAATATCTGCATGTGGCTCGGGCGCGATCTGGAATACGATCCGGTCGCCGAGCAATTCATCAATGACGACGAGGCCAACCGTCTGCGCTCCCGGGCGCAGCGGGAACCGTGGGTGCTGTGAAACTCAACGCGAAAGGAGCATGTACCACCATGCGGAATTCGATTGCACTACTGATGTTGACCGGCGTGTTCATTGCGGCATCCGCGGCAGTGGCCGCGCAAAACGCCGACCCCCTGCAAATCCTGCAATCCGGCGCATCGCAGCAGGAGAAAGCCGAAGCCTGCCGGGCGCTTTCCATTCATGCCAATAAAGAGGCCCTGCCCGTGCTGGCGGGCCTGTTGTGCGATGAACAACTCTCGCACATGGCGCGGTATGCCCTGGAACCGATGCCCTTCCCCGAAGTGAATGGGATTTTACGCGATGCCTTGGCACAGTGCAACGGTCTCGTCAAAGTGGGGATCATCAGTTCGCTGGGCGTGAGAAAAGACGCGGAGGCGGTGCCGGTGTTGAGTTCCCTGCTCGCGGACGCGGATCCGCAAATTGCCCAAGCGGCGGCGGGCGCTTTAGGTTCCATCGGCGGGCGCGGCGCCATTGAACCGCTGGAAACGGCCCTGGCGCAAGCCAATATTCCCGCCGCCACGCAACGGATTTGTTGCAATGCGCTGCTGGCGTGCGCCGAAGGATTAAGTGCGAAGGATTCCCCGGAAGAACGCCGCGAAGCTTCGGCCGTCTATCATGTTTTGTTTACACATGCGAACCTTTCAAAAACGGTGCGCGCGGCCGCATTGCGGGGCGAAATCCTGCTCTTGAGCGCCGCGCCCTGGCGGGCCGATGGTTCGGATGCCGCCGCAAAACTCGCAGAGGCCATTCAATCGGAGGATGAAGCGTTGTTTGCCGCGGGATTGCGCGCCGCCCAGGAATTGAAGCAAACGGACATCGTCAGCACCACCCTGGCCGGGGGGTTGCCCGGCGCGTCCGTGGACAGAAAAATACGGATTATCCAAACGCTCGGGAAATGCGGCGGCGTGGCGGCCGGGGTGGCCGTGTTCAAGGAAGCCCAGGAAGGCCCGGCCGAGGTGCGGGTGGCCGCACTGCATGCGCTGGCGCGCATGGGGTATGAACCCGCGCTTGAATTGATGGCGCGGTGGGCCGTGGACGGAGAAGACGGCGTCGTCAAAGCCGCCCGCAATGCATTGTGCTTTTTCCCCAACGGTGCGGGGAAACCGGCGATTATGGCCCTGCGCGGCAGTGAACAAGCCGGCACCCGCCTCATCGCCGTTGAATTGATCGGCCAAGGCGGGCTGGACAATCCCAATGCACTGCTGCTCGAGATGGCGGAAAAAGATGCGGACGAGGGTGTGCGGGTGGCCGCATTGCGCGCCCTGAAAGATTGCGCGGGCATGGACGAAATGCCCGCGTTGTTGGCGAACCTGCAAAAGGGCCGCTCCGCTTCGGAAATGCAGGCCACCGAAGACGCATTACGCATGCTGTGCGAGCGGCAGAAGAAGATGCCCGCCGGTCTTGGCGCCATTCCAGAGACGTTTTGCGCAGCGTATGAAACGGCCCAGGGAGAAACGAAACTGGCCATATTGCGGCTCCTCGGGGCCACAAATGGTTCCAAAGCCTTTGAGACGGTGCGCGCGGCAACCGCCTCGGAAGACGCCGCCATCAAGGACACCGCCCTGCGCACCTTGTGCGACTGGTCCCATCCCGAGGCCTTGTCCGCCCTCCTGGACCTGTACAAAACCGCTTCTGATCCCGCACTTAAAACGCTGGCCCTGCGCGGTACGGTACGGCTGCTGGCGCCCGGCAATCTTCCGGACAATGACCTGCTGGGTCATTATGCGGCCCTGTTGGATGGGACCGCCTCTCCGGAGGAAAAGAAAGTGGTGCTTGGCGGACTGACACAGGTCCCGCAGGCCGGTGCATTTGAAATAGCCCTGGCCCAGCTCGGCGATGCCTCCGTGAAACCGGAAGCAGTCCAGACCGCTCTTTCCATTGCAAAGAGCTTTGGCAAATCCCCTAGCGAGGATACGGCATTCTTCAACGGCACGGACCTCACGGGCTGGCAGGGTAATATGCAATACTGGCGGGTCGAGGACGGCGCCATCGTTGCGCAAAGCGATGGTTCCCTGACAAAAAACGAATTCCTCTGGTCCGGCGCCGAGTCCCGTGATTTCTATCTGGCCGTGGACGTTCTGCTCGAACCCAACACCGGCAACGGCGGCGTCCAGTTCCGGTCGCAAAAGATTGACGAGCGCGGTCAGGCGCAAGGGTATCAGGGTGATATCGGCCAGGATGTCTGGGGCCGCCTCTACCATGAACACGGACGTGGAAAACTGGATTGGACGGACCGCGCCGAGCAGGTCGTGAAACCGGGAGAATGGAACCGTCTTGAAATTCTCGCAATAGGGCCCGCTATCTGGACCGCTATCAACGGAAAACTCGGCGTCGCTTTCCTGGACTTCGGAAAAGACGAACGCACCGGCCTCTTCGCCTTCCAACTCCACGCAGGCCCCGCCCAAACGATTCGTTATAAAGTGGTGAAACTGGTCCACAATCCCAAACTCGAATTGGGAAAAATCCCCGCTGAACTTTTAATTTTCGAACTCCATCCCCTGGAAAAGCAATGACCCAACTGCCGCCAAAGATGATCGGAGCGTATCTTGTAAGCCACTTCAATAATGCCAAGAGACTGCGCCAACAAGATGTTCGCTGATTACAAATCGGACCATCAGGGCGTCGCCTGTGAGAACATGGTAACGACAACGACCTTTCTGAAAAATGATCCATTCGTTAACCGGCATTATCCCCGGTACGACCATACGCTGCATTGCACGACAACCGACATCATTACATGGCACTTTTTCTTACATCGCTGAACAATCCAAAATGAGCAAAACACTAAAGATGGTGATAGTGCGATTGAATTCCCTCCAATCACATGGTATTATTTTTTATCTTTCGGAGAATGGTCGGTATGGGAAACAAAGGATTGGGTGCGCCTTTAGATTCTGAAACGTGCGAAAATGTCCGTAAGGCGACCGGTTTGACGGTTAAGCAAATTACGTCTATGAGCACCAACGAAATTGATGACTCAATTGGAATCCACGTTGGAAAGAAGATTGAAGTCAAAGCTCTCTTAGACCCGCGTCTACAGGGAAGAGGCTGCGTTTTGCTTGGACGTCTTGTTCACAGAGCGGAGATAGAGCGACGTCTTGCGGGGATCTAAGGTGGGGGAACAAGAAACAACAGAAATCAATCCTTCAAGTTGGAGAAGCAGTTTTAT
>CAYXPO010000001.1:0-2957 GCA_964466925.1 uncultured Nitrospirales bacterium | reverse complement strand
TTTTATACCCGGCATCGAGAATCTGGTGTTCCAGCTTTTTAAGGATTATCAGGATTTATTCAAGCCGCTCCTTGCCGAAGTCGAAGCGCAGCAACAGTGTTTACCCGCGGAAATACTCAATGAAATCCGGGCGATGTTTGACCATCTTAACCGGTGTTATATGGTGGCCGATACCCAAGAAACCAAGCAAGACCAAATTGTAAAAGCTCGCAACCATCTCAAACGGGCTATTCTTGATTGCTACAAGTTTTCTATTCTTTATCTGCATGACGAAATTGAGACGTTCCTTATGGCAACAAGGAAGGTTGATCTTACCGTAGTGAATAATGGCGCATTTTATCCTCGATTGCTGGAATTACGGCAAGAAGCAAAGAATGCATTCTACGATGCCAAAAAGAAAGAATCTATTGACCTTGAACACACAGCGATTGACTATTACAACAACGCACACACAAAATATCACCGGGCTGTGGACCACATTCAAAATAACCTGGATGCCGTGAACTGGGCGCGCCGTAGAAAAGGTTTGTTCCGTTTTTTTCGCTGAACTTTACCATCCGTCTCATCATTGTCCGGATTTCACGGCTTTGTAAAATCGGCTTCATTCACACGGACGGCCAAGGGCGGGTTGACATTACCGTAGTGGGTGATGACCCAGAGTTCGCCCGGAGCCGCTTCGAAGAGATAGGGGTAGGCGAGTTGACCGCCGGGATGGCGCGCCACCACCGCCGGCTCGGACCAGGTTTTAGCGTCATCCGCTGAAAATGCGATGGAGAGTTCCTCGCGGTGCCAGGAGGCCGGGAATTCGCTGGTGGGGCCGCCGCCTTTGGATTTTGGCCAAGCGCGGCCTACCGGATTGAGGCGGTTCCAGACAAGCGCAAGATGGCCGTTTTTAAGGCGCAGTATCCAAGGGGGTGCGCTGCTGGCATCGAGGGCCATGGGCTGAATGGTGCGCCAGTAGCGGCCTTGGTCTTCGGAAAAGGCGGACCACAAACGGTCGAGATTGGTGCGGATGACCATCAACAAGCGCCCATCGGAGAGTTCCGCCACCGTAGGTTCCACCGCGCCGTCGTGATGGCCATGCCCGCCCAGGTCAATCCAATTGCTTTGTTTCCATGTGGCGCCCTCATCATCGGAAACAAAGGAACACGAAATCCAGCGGCGCAATTCCGGGACGAGATGTTCGGCGGTCAGAACGATGCGACCGCTTGTGATCTGGAGGAATCCCATGAAATCGGCGTTATAGCCGTCCAGCAGGCGCTGTTTATCGTTCCAGGTTTTGCCGCCATCTGTGCTGCGGATCGTCCAGAGTTCCAATTTACAACCGGGGTTTGGCCCCTGTGCATCGTCATTCCAATCCCATTTGTAGCCGCTCATATCGAGAAATGCGATAACAAGCGTGCCGGATGTTGTCTTGAGAAACTGCCCGACATGCCCGTTGGCGGCAATATCAATGCCGGGATCAATCGGCGCACCGCCCTCAGACCACGTTTTGCCGCCATCCGTGCTGGATCGCAGAATATTCTTGTCAATGACCAGCAAGGAACCATCCGTATTCCGTACAAACGGGCCGTACTTGGTAATTTCCAAGGGGGTACACCGCGGATCAATCCAGCGTCCGCTATCGGGTACATCCCCGGCGGCAAGGGTCAGGGCGGAAAACAAAAGTACGGCGGCCAACGTCGTTCTTATGGAACGTTCTCCTTTTTCGATCATCCCGACAGCATACAAGGGAATGACATACAATACCAGAAAATAGCCGTTCTTTTTCCTCCTGGAATGGAACTTTGCAGGGATACCGCGGGTCAAATCATCCGGAAAGGTGGACTGGAGCCATGGCCCGAATTTTTCTGTTTACCGCTATTTTCGTTTTGACCGCCGCATTTGTTAACGCCGGAGTTCCCGGTGCGTGGCCGCCGTCCATCCCCGGCGAAAATGAATGGGTGGACCAGCACACCGGGCACCGGGTAATCCGTCTGTCGCGCCGTGAAGGAAACAACGAGGTGTTTTATTTCCATCAGAACCCGTTCACGGCCTCGGGGGACAAAATGGTGTTCCTGGGAATGACGGACCAGGGACGCAACGCCTTTACAGTGGATCTCCAATCGCTGGAAATCCGTCAAATCACAACCATGAACACTGGATTTGAAGTGGTGGGGCCCAAGAGCCGCACGTTGTATTACCTGAGCGGCGATCACGTGTATGCCACGAATGTGGACTCGCTCGAAACGCGGGAAATCGCCCAGGTGCCGCCGCATTACCAGTATGGCCGGGGGCTGAGCCTGAACAGCGATGAAACCTTTCTGGCGGGCTGTTACTGCCTCGGCGAAGAGAAATTTTACGCTTCCACGATGCCGCGCAAGAAATGGATTCGGGAACTATGTAAGGCCAAACTGCCCAACGCGCTCTATACCATTGACATCAAGAGCGGAAAAATCAACGAGTTCCATCACACGAATGAATGGCTCGGGCATGTCCAGTGCTCCCCCGCCGATCCCACACTTATCGAGTTTTGCCACGAGGGACCCAGCCGGGGCGTGGAACGCATGTGGAGCATCCGTTCGGACGGCACGGGATTGACCAAACTCCACGAGAAAACATGGGCGCGCGAACTCCAAACCCATGAATTCTGGTCGCCGGACGGGAAAAAGGTCTGGTGCGATTTTCAAACGCCGCGCTGGCCGGTGAAGATTGCGGCCTGCTTCGAAGCCGTCTGCGAACCCAAGTTTTTCCTCGCCTCCGTTGACGTGCAGACCTTGGAACTCAAGACATACCCGTTCAACATGCGCTACGCCTCCCGCCACTTCAACATTTCGCCGGACCAGACCCTGTTCTGCGGCGATGGCGAAGGTGGAAGTTTCCGGTTATGCCCCTCCGGCAAATGGATTTTTCTCTATCGCCTTGAACACGGCAAACTGCGCGTGGAGAAATTGTGCAGCATGGCCGGTCATTCGTGG